>NZ_JBNGCO010000036.1:0-22358 GCF_049974805.1 Baaleninema sp. | reverse complement strand
GCGAACCCAGCAACAGCAACAGTCAAACGGCTCGTTCCAACAGCGAACTGGCCTTCGACGGCGAACTTAACGTGACGCTAACGCCCTTTGACGGCCGCAGCGTCGCCGGAGATTGGCTCGAAGGTCACAACGGCGCCGATACGCTCCTCGGCAGCGATATCGAAGATGCCTTGCAAGGTAACGCCGGAGACGACCTTCTCATCGGACGCAGTGACGACGATCGCCTCGACGGAAACGACGGCGACGACCTGATCTTCGGCAACGCCGGACGCGACACCCTCGACGGCGGCTTAGATAACGACAACCTCTATGGGGGTCGCGACGACGACCTCATCGCCAGCGGCGGCGGTAACGACGCAGTCATGGGAGATTTCGGAGCGGATACGGTGACGGGAGACACAGGAGCCGATCTCCTCTACGGAAACAGCGGAGACGACCTCCTCGACGGCGGCTTGGATAACGATACGCTCTATGGCGGTTTGGATAACGATACGCTTCTCGGCGGTTCGGGAGACGACGACCTCTATGGCGATCGCGGAAACGACCTTCTCGTCGGCGGTGAAGGACGCGATCGCTTCTGGGTTAACCCCGACGCGGAAACCGTCACCATCGCCGATTTCTCCGATGGGGTCGATCGCATCGTCTTATCAGACGGGTTGCGTTACGAAGACTTCGCCGTTCTGGAGATGGGGAACGACCTGCAATTGGTAGCGGGAAGTCTCAGCCTGACCCTGCAAAACAGCGATCGCCTTCAAGTGGACGCCACAGATTTTCTGTCCCCATGAGTCCAACTCGACAGGCGGACTGAAACCGATTGCCGTTGTCCGACCCCGTTCTCACCCGCTTGCTGAAAGTGGTTTGAGAATGGGGTTTTTCTGTCCGGGCGCAGCAATTTTCGATGAAGATTTTCCAGATGACCCCCTATCCTAGAGGTAGTTCCCCAGACTTGCTCCGACGCAGGACGACCATGCGTTTTCCTTTTATCCCTCGTTTTTTCAGTTTTTTTTGGCATCTGAGACCCAACGTTTTACATCACGTAGCGGTGGAGATGGGTCGGTTGCGATTGTTCGGTTTGTCCTCGGAAATTGCCTTTGACGCGATGCTGGCGATGTTTCCGGCGATTATTGCCGCGTTGTCGGTGTTGGGTCGGGTGTTTCCCGAACGAGCCGCCTTCGATTTAGTCACGGAAAATCTCAAAAGTCTGCCGCCGCAAGATGTTCAGAACCTGATCGATCGCTTTGTAGACCAATTGCAAATTTCCAAGGGCAGCGGCGGGGTGCTGTCGTTGAGTTTTATCGCGGCCTTGTGGATTGCGTCCTCGGCGGTCAGTTCGACCATGAACGCCCTCGATCGCATTCATCGCATTCCCCGCCAGCGGACTCGTCCGTTTTGGAAAGCCAAGTTGATTTCCTTGACGCTGACCTTGGGATCGATCGTGTTGTTGGCGTTGGCGTCGTTCCTGGCCATTATCAGCGACTTTATCGTGAAGTTCCTGGTGGGGTATATGGGGGAATACGAGTCGGAGGTGTTGGCGGCGTGGCACCGCTTGAGTTGGCCGTTGGCGTTGGTGTTGGTGGCCATCGCCTTTGGCTTCGTGTACCGCTACGGCCCGAGTCGCTGGAAGTCAGGCGTTCCGGTGTTTCCGGGGGCGGCGATCGCAACGCTGTTGTGGGCAGGAATTTCCAGTTTGTTTCGCCTGTACGTTTCCCATTTCGGTCGCTACAACGTTTATTACGGGGCAGTGGGAACGGCGATCGTCATGTTGTTGTGGTTGAAGTTGAGTGCGTTGGCGTTGTTGGTGGGAGCGCAACTCAACGTTTCGGTGGGACAAGCGATGCGACGGGAAGCGGAACGGCGAGAGATGAAACGATTTAGGAAAAGTATTGAGACGAAAGAGGAAGTTTGATGCTCCCTTATTGTTTCCAACAGCGGTTTCTCTAGATTCTGTATCCCCCCAACCCCCCGAGGAGCGGGGGGCTAAGGGGGGATGTGTCTCTGGGTGTGAAGACTTCAGAAGTTCTTTTGGTTAAGAAACCCGGTTTCTGGATAGGTCTTCACTCAGTTCGCACAGAAGACCCGCGACGATCTACCATCGATCTGTATTTTCCCCTTCGTGCAACTATGGATCGATCGAAACTCGTGGCTGTCGTCACTGGAGCGATTTCTCTGATTCTCGCCATTGCCTACCTGATTCTCGTGCAGTTTCTCGACTTTCGCGGCGAAATGCTGCCCGCCCCGCAAGACTTGTCCGTCTTACCACTCCAGGGACAACCCCATTCCACTGTTGTCGCAGCTAACCTGATTCTCGATCGATAAACTCTCTACCGCCTATCATGAACAATTCGTTAAACCTGCTTTTTCTCTCGACCCCTGTAGGAGCGTTGGGAACGGGACTCGGGGGCGGCGTCGAACTCAGTTTGTACAATATCGCTCAAGCCCTGCAAGAGCGGGGACATCGCGTCAAAGTCCTCGCCCCCGAAGGATCGCAGCTTCCGCCTCTGGACATTTCCACTGTGACGGGGGCGTTGCAAGTGGTCGCCCAAACCCAAGAACGAAACGCGGCGATCGCACTGCCGAAAAATCCCGTTCTCGGGGCGATGTGGGAAGAAGCGAGGCGACAACAAGATCGATTTGACTTAATTTTCAATTTCGCTTACGACTGGCTGCCCTTTTTTCTGACTCCGTTTTTCCAAACCCCCGTGGTGCATTTGGTGAGTATGGGATCGATTACGGACGCGATGGATGCGGCGGTGTTGGAGGCGATCGCGCGATATCCCCAACGCATCGCCTTTTACACCCGCACTCAGGCGGCGACCTTCGGCGAGGTTCCCGAAACCTGTCCCTGTCTCGGAAGTGGCATCGATTTGTCCCTTTACGAGTTCTGCGAAACCCCAGGCGATCGCTTGGCCTGGGTGGGACGCATCGCCCCGGAAAAGGGACTCGAAGATGCAGTGGCGGCGGTGGCGAAAACCGGAATTCCCCTCACCGTTTGGGGCAAAATGCAGTTTCCCGACTATTGGGAGGAGGTGCTTGGCAACTATCCCGACGCTGAGGTGGAATACGCCGGATTTCTGCCGACGCGGGAACTGCAACGCCAACTCGGACGCTGTCGCGGTTTTCTGATGACGCCGAAATGGGTCGAAGCTTTCGGAAACGTCACCATCGAAGCCTTAGCCTGCGGGGTTCCCGTCATTTCCTACCGTCGCGGCGGTCCGACGGAAATCGTTCGCGAGGGGGAAACGGGGTTTCTCGTGGAACCCGACAGCGTGGAAGGCTTGGTGTCGGCGATCGACCGTTTACCGGAGATCGATCGCGCCAACTGTCGCCGCCAAGCGGAAACTGAGTTTTCCATTCCCGCAATGGGCGATCGCGTCGAAACCTGGCTGCGTGGAGTCTTGAAATCAGACTGAAACCTTGAATTTCCGCAATTAAATTTAACGGTAAATTTAACGGGAAAATCCCAACTGCAAAACTCAAGGCATCACGCAGGTTCTTCCCGTAACAGTCTTCGGCTCGAAACTGAAAAGATGGAAATCCAAATTCCATCGAAAATCAAGGCAATTCCGACCAAAATGCCAATGACCCAGGGAGCGTTCAACGGCCACTGCGACCCAATCAGAATCCCCAAAATCACGCTCAGAATCCCACCGAGGAGAACCAAGCCCCAACTCGGCGTCGGCCGCAATTGGAACGCCAAAACCGTTTGAATCGCTCCCTGAAGAAAAATCGCAATTCCTAACACTAACGTCAGCGTTAAAACCCCTTCAAAAATATTTGTTACCAGAAAAATACCAGCAACAAACGAGAAAATTCCAACCAAAAATTTCAACCAAAACTGTCCCGCAGAACGAGTTTTAAACGCGTATACCATCCGAATTACGCCGCCGACAACAAACAGCCATCCGAACACCAACGTCGCGGTAATCGTAGCAAAAAGCGGCTCGGCTAATGCCAATACACCCAGCAACGCCACTAGAATCCCCAGGGCGATGCCCCATCCGAAATTTTTCCGCAAATCCTCGCGGACGACCGGATCGCTCTCGATTTTCATACTGTTTTCCTCAATTCTTCCCCACACGCCATCGAGCCTATCTGACTCGAGGCGTATTTGCGTCGATGCTAACAACAAAGGAAAAAATCGAAATCAGCCAAAAGAAAGAGTTCTCATATCGAACCTGAGAACTCTCTGCAAATCCCTTCACCAATCTCTTAAAACCCTACACCGCCGAAAGCTCTCGACAGGTTTTCAAACTCTCAAAAAAGCCGTCCCAATCTTGAGATTTCACTTCCTCCGCCGAAGCTTGTTTCACCTCAAACGTCGCGTTCGTCGCCTCCGGACGGTCTAACGCCCGCACGCAGAGTTCGGCGATATCCTCGCGGCTACATTGTCCCTTCATCGTGTCTCCCGTATCCGCGACGAGGGCTTTACCACCCGCTTCTTCCGTCAGCGCACAGGGACGAATGATCGCATAGGGAATTCCGCTCTCACGAAGGCTGTTTTCCCCCTCCAATTTCCACGTCAACAGTCCTCCCAATTGCTCGTTCATCCGCACCGCTGGGGGTTCTTCCTCCAAATTCAACCCCGGTTTACCGGGACGAGTCACCCCCGCCGAACTCACCATGACGAACTGCGGCACCGTTTCGCCGCCGTAGGCCTTTATCGACTCTAGTTCCAAGCGGAACGAACCCGGTTGAAAGGTGGGATTGAGTCCGCCATCGTACTCGAACTTACTCAACATCATTTGAAACGCCGTGACGCGATGGGCGGGAAAGGGGTCGTCCCTGTCGAGGGTTTTGGCGCGAAAGGTGGGGATGAGGTCGGAAAACGGTACGCGCACGGTCATGGGGATGTTATACACCGTATCGAAACTGTAGGTGTAACTGATGCCGTCCCAGCGGTTATCGCTGCGGAGAATGAACTTGTAACGGTTTCCGTCTCCTTTCAGGCGCAGTTGAATCCCTTGGTATTGGGATAAATCCAGCGGCGTTTCGAGGACTTGCGTGCGAACGGAGGCGAAACCGCCGGAATTGGCTGTGGAAACCTTCCCGCTAAATACCGCCGCGCCGGGGATTTGGTGAATGTCGCTGTTGCTGACGCCCCCCATCACCACGTCGTCTACGGCACCCCAGAGGCTCTCGAAGTGGGGAATCGGTCGGGTGAAGTCGAAAATCGTTTTTTCGTTTTGGCGGCGCGAGAGGTAGGGTTTCGCGGCGTTGACGAGGTTTTCGATACCCCGATATTCGATATATTCGGGGGTTTCCACCACTTCGGGAAGGTAGAACTTCACCCCTTGATAGTATTTTTCGCGGCTGGGGGTGTCGCCTTCGACGGGTTGAACGCGGGTTCCGGTACAGCAAATGACGGCGCGAACGTTCTCGAATACCCGGAAATTCAGGGTTTCGGGAACGGTGATGTCCGCTTCGACGAGTTCGATGTCGTTTCCGAGGAGTTCTCGCCCCCGTTGGGCGTTGCGGACGAGGCCGCGAACGGGGATGTTGTGCTGTTGGAGTTGTTGGACGACGCGCTTTCCGACGCCTCCGGTGGCGCCGACGACGAGAACGACGCCGGGGGCTTCAGGGGGAGTGAGGGAGGTGTCGCCACGCATACCGAGTTTTTTCTGAATCCATCTAATGTTTCCGAGGAAGGGGATTTCGCCGAAGAATCCGAGGGTTTGGAGAAACCGCCCGAAATCCCAGGGTTCGCGGGGTGGGTTGGCCATGATTCTGTTGTGAGGTGCGATCGACTGTGAGGGGTCTGGTTACAGTTGTGTTGTTTAATCTGTTGTTTTTTAATGTAAAGAATTCTTTCGAGACCTGCCAGTTCGGATCGATCGCCCTCAAGGTATCTGTCGCGAGAAACGCAAACTCCTAATCACCCCAAGGATAAAGCGTTCTGCACCTCTAAACTGCCACTATCGGCGACGACGCCTAACACTTCTCCTGTAGACACTTGACGAATCACGGTGTCTAACGCCGAAGTTCCCACGTCTTCACCGGAGGACTGGGTTACAACGGCTTCTTCAAAGGCCAAATCTGCTATCGACGCAACTCCCAAAACTGTAATTCGATCGCCCTCGCTGAGGTTGAAATCGCAGATAATATCGGCGCGAGACGCTTCTGTGGAAGGATTTCCCGCATCGGGTTGTAAGATAAACTCGTCGGCGCCGGCGTCTCCACACAGCAAATCGACACCGCGATCGCCGCTGAGAACGTCATCGCCGTTTCCGCCGTTGAGAACGTCGTTATCCTGTCCCCCGAGAAGGGTATCGTTTCCTTCTCCTCCGGTGAGAATGTCCGATTGACGGTTTCCAAACAGCCAGTCGTCACCCTCTCCTCCTTCGAGAACGTCTTTATCTTTTCCTCCGGCTAAGGTGTCGTTTCCTCCCCAACCGGAAATTACGTCGTCTCCCTGGTTTCCGAAGTAGATGCGACTCTCGTTGTTGTCGGTGGCGATGTCGTTTCCGTCTAATAAGGCGATCGCATCGATACCCGGCGAATTACGAAGGCGATCGCGGTCTTCTTCTGATAGCAACGCATAGGTCAAAACGTCGTCGTCTGTGGTCGTTTGTCCGAAATCGTAAGGGGTATCGGTGAAAATTTCCGCCAGGGTATTATCGGAATCGGAGAGTTTTTCGGTGACGGGTAACAGTTGACTGACTTGAGAGGCGAGATCGTCGCTGTCGTCTAAGTCGAGGTCGTCGAGAAATTCTTCTTTGCTAAAGTTCTCGATTTCCGTGCTGGCGCTGTCGAACCAGTCGTCTAGACTGTCGCGAAAGACTTGGTTAAAGTCTTCTTCTTCGAGGCTGTCTTCGTTCTCGAACCACTCTCGAATATTATTGTCGAAAAACTCTTCAAATTCGTCAACGATGTCGTCGCTATTATTGCTGTCGTCGTCGATATTTTCATCGATGAATTTCTCGAAGTTTATATCTTTGAGGAATTCGTCAGCAGTTTCTTCCCAGTCGTTGCTATTGTCGTCCGATCGATCGTCCCAAAACTCCCCACTCCAGAGGTCGTCCCAAAACTCGCTAAACTCGAAATCTTGCAGGGATTCCGAACCGTTGATGTCGAAAATCTCGAGGATATCGCCCGCTAAATTGACCCACAATTCAATGTTATCTCCTAGCAATCGATCGACCACGATATCCCCCACGACATCCAACGCTGTTGAAAACCACGAACGCGATCGACTTTCCCGAACGAAGCTTTGAGATGCGATCGCATCAATAGAATCCCTCGTATTGTCGTCGAAATTGAATGCGATCGAATTTAAAGGTTTCACGATAGTTCCTCCCATGTCAAATCATATACGAATTCAGGTCTGGCTTGTTGGATATTCTCGTTATTCAATACTTTTGCGATAGCTTGACCTCCGGATTTTTTATCTAAATATTTTAAGTCAAATAAATTTATTTCTAGAACCGTTTTTTTAACTCAATAAAAACGGCGCTCGCGACTGGGTTATATATAAACAAAAAAACAAACAACCTCAAACATAGTGAAAACTTTTTTATAGTAAAAAAAAGAGAAATTTTAGATTATATATAAACAATAATCTTTTAAAAATTCATTCTTAAAATCCAATTTCTCCTCAAAATTTCATACATAAATTAACCGAAATAGAATGTCGCCACGGTAAGATTGCTATAGCAGTTAACCCACCCACAAACCGCAAAAAAACAGAACAAACCACCGAATTTCAACATCTTCAGTGTATCTCCCGCCATTGAACCCAAGCGAAATCCGCGTTCACCTTTCCCAACTGCCACACCCCTCCAATCTTGCCTCAACCCCGACCCACCTCCCTCACCCTAAAGACAGAAAAACCAAAACCCCGATTTCAAACCGAAATCGGGGCAATTAGAGGGAAAACCGGAATTTATCGAACGGGTTGCAAATCCCTAAAAACTAAACGTCGTCCGAATCACGCCAATCAACGCATCGTCGTTATCCTCATCGTGGTTCGGCGCCGTCAACCAAATCAATCCCGGCGTCACCGTCAGATTTTCGCTAATTTGCAACGAATAGAAGGCTTCCACGTGCAGCGAGGTATCGTCGTCTTCATTGATACCACCGTTTTCTAAACTGGAACTAACATCCGTAACCTTCGGTTCTTGTCCCACAAGAATCCCCGCCAAGTTCCCCGGCGCCCCCGCATCGGGAAACGCCAGCGAAACCGCCCAGTTCCAACTGTCGAGACTCCCACGATCGATCGTTCCCCCCAACGTCGAGAGGGTTTGGGTGTTCACGTAACCCACCCAACCGCCGAGGGCGAATTTATCGGCAATCTGCCAAGAGGCTTCCAACCCGTAGGCGTTGCTGACGATGGGCATTTCCGTCCCAAACTCACCCGCCGAGAAACTGCGGAAGTTGGACAGGGTGCTTCCGGTTCCCATTTCCAAGTTGTACGAGTTCAAATAGGTTAACGCCAACTCCAACCCGTCCATCGGCGTCAGCGTCACCTGTCCCATCGCCCCGTAAGGGCCGTTAAACAAGCCTAAGCCTTCCGTGGGGTCGTTGGCTTCTCCAGCGTAGTAGCCGCCGCTGAGGGAGAGAAAATCACTGAAGGCATATTCAAAGCCAATCCCCGTTTGTTCGATGAGATAGAAAATCGAGGCGCGAGTTCCGAACTTCGACAACGCCCCGAAGTTTCCATCGCCGTCGAAGAAGGGGTTGACGCTGGAGGCGAAGTCGTCAGAAGCCCCGGCGTTGGCAGAAATCACGACGTTGAGATTGTCGCCGATGGGAAACGAGTAGTTGAGGGCGTCGATTTCAACGGAGTTTCCGCTATCGTCGGAGAAGAACAAATCTCCTTCGGGATATCCCGTCGCCACTTCGGAAAAGGCGGGAATGTTGCTGGCTTGCAAACGGGTTAACAGCAAGTCTTCCCCGGTAAAACTGGTGAGGAATTCTAACCGCGTCCGATAGCCGAAGGAAGGGATTTGGTCGATATCGTTGCCGTTTACGTCGTCTCCGGCGGCAATGCCGTAAGCGGCAAAAATCACTTGACCTTCCAGTTGTGTGGTGGTGGAAAACTGGTTGGCTTCCAGTTCGGCGGTGCGCGATTCTAAGCCGTCCACTCGTCCCCGCAATGCGGCCAGTTCGGCGGCGAATTCTTCCTGCAAACGGCGAACGGTGGCTAAGTCGGCGGGGTCGATGGTTTCGCCACCGCCGATGAGGGCAACGATTTGGTCGAGACAGGCGTTGACGCCTGCGGCGAATTCGTAGCGGGTCATGAAGTTGTTGCCGCGATAGGTTCCGTCGGGATACCCGGCGATACATCCGTACCGTTCGACGAGGGATTGCAACGCCTGAAATGCCCAGTCCGTCGGTTGTACGTCGGAAAGTTGCGATACGGAGGTGACTTGGTCGAGGGACGAGGAGGCAGCGGGGTCGCTGAGTTCGTCTACGCTCGTCATTTGGGCGTTGGCGGCAGTCGATGCGAGAAATACGCCGAAAATTCCAGCACTACGGCTACAAAGGTTCCAGATAATTCGAGACATCGGTTTTTTGTTCACTACGCTCACACTCAACGGATTTTAGGGGTTCGATCGACCGACGAGGGACCGCCGATAAAAACGATAATCAATCCTAGCGCCAACCGAGAAGTTCGGCCAACTGTTAGGAGAGATCGATCGGGCTATTTGGCAATTTATTAGTAAATATTCTCAATAATTTTAAGAGAGTTGCAGCATTTTGTCAAGATCGTGGGTCGAGATCCCCTCAGCGGTGAGATGAGGACGAACGTTTAACAATTCTGGCATGCGTCGGTGTGGGAATTGCTCGATCGATGCCAGAATTGCCCCAGTGTCCCCGGCTTAATTGAAAAGTTTTCTAAATCGAGTGCTAGAAACGGAAAATCGTGCGAATCGACGTCACCCACAGCGCCTCGTTATCGTTATCGTTCTCAGGATTGAGAACCACAAAAAAGCCAGGATTTATCGAAATATTGTCGTTAACGGGATAACGATACTGGGCTTCGATATGCCAGGACGCATCATCTTCATCGCGGCCGCCGTCGTTATCGAGAACTCGAGGCGGTTGACCGACAATCAATCCTCCCACAGCCCCGTCTTTCCCCAAATCGGGCAGCGCCAGGGTCAGCGCCCAGTTAAAAATCGTCGCGTCGTCTCCCTCCTCGACCCCAACAAAATCGCTTTCAGCATGGGCTAAACTCAATCCCGCCCAGCCCGCTACAGTCAACCGGGATGCAATGTCAATACTGGTTTGAAACCCGAAGTGGTCGGCGGAGGTGGCGACGGAATTTCCAAACGGTCGATTGGCTAGTTGGCTTCCCGTCGCCCCCGACAGGAGAACGCTGCCACTGGGATAATAGGCGCGGGAGTAGTTCAATCCAAATCGGATGGTATCGCTGGGAAATACGGCCACTTGAGCGATGGCGGCGTATCTTCCATCAAACAAGCCGTTTTTGGGATTGGGGTCGTTGGCTTCCGGGGCTAGATATCCCGCCGAAAGGGTCACGGCGTCGCCAACCCGAAGGTTCGCTGAAAGTCCCGTTCCTTCAAAACCTTGATAGTAAATTGGATTGAAGCGTCCGAAACGCGAAATCGCCCCGGTAATTTCTTCGGCAAAGTAATCGTTGAAATTGACGAAGTTCCCCGCAAATTCTCCGCCTTTGGCATCGACCACCAGCGAAAGCCGTCCGGGGGCGGAAGCATGTCCTTGGCGGTGGTGATGGCCGCCGTCACTTCCCCCAATCAGGGGAAAGCTGTACATGAGCTTTCCGACTCGCACGTTGTTGTCGTCCCCCTCGTCGAAGGCGGTTCGGGTCATAAAGGTTCCGGTGGTGTCTGGACCGTAGGGAACGACGTTGAGGGCGTCTAAACGGGTAATGAGGCGATCGCGTCCGCTAAAACTCGTGTTGAAAAACAACCGCACGCGATTGTTTAAAACGGGATTGCGATCGATGTCCCCGCCTCCGGCTTTTTCGTCTCCAAACAAACTGCTAACGCTAAAACTCGCTTCTCCTCGCAGTTGTGTGGTGGTGGAAAATTGGTTGGCTTCTAGTTCGGCGGTGCGCGATTCTAAGCCATCGACTCGTCCCCGCAATGCGGCCAGTTCGGCGGCGAATTCTTCTTGTAAGCGGCGAACGGTGGCTAAGTCGGCGGGGTCGATGGTTTCTCCGCCGCCGATGAGGGCTACGATTTGGTCGAGACAGGCGTTGACGCCTGCGGCGAATTCGTAGCGGGTCATGAAGTTGTTGCCGCGATAGGTTCCGTCGGGATATCCGGCGATACATCCGTACCGTTCGACGAGGGATTGCAACGCCTGAAATGCCCAATCCGTCGGTTGTACGTCAGATAGTTGCGATACGGAGGTCACTTGGTCGAGGGAAAACGATGGTGTGGGGTCCCTGAGTTCGTCTACGCTCGTCGTTTGGGCGTTAGCGGCCGTTGCGGCTAAGAAAACGCCTAGGATGCTACTGCTGATGGGGTTGAGTTGCCAAAATGCTCGATTCACGCCAATACACTCCTCGTTAGTCGATCGCACTCGATGTCCTTTCGCCTCGAGATCGAGCGTCGATTATGATAATGATTATCACTCTAGAGACTGTACTGGAGTCTGTCAAGCCGTAAAAAAAACCTCCGAGAGCGACTCTCGGAGGTTCGCCAAACCTCAGATCGATCGAGTATCCCGTTACGATCGAGCTTCAGCAGACGGCAGCAGCTTAACGCCAAAACTCAGTAAATACCCGACTCCCGAGACGAGGATAATCGTGGCGCCGGAGGTGAGATCGAAGGTATAGGAGAGAAACAGGCCCCAAGTTGTAAAAATAATGCCCAATACGCCGGCTGCGATCGCCATCTGTTTGATATCTTTGACGAACTGTCCTGCGATAGCGGCTGGCATGGTTAACAGAGCGATGGTGAGAATCAATCCCACCACTTGCATGACCATAACCACAGTCAGGGCGATGGCGGAGACTAACATTAAATAGAGTGCGTTGACGGGAACGTTGCGCGTCGTGGCGAAAACGGGATCGAAGGAAATGGCCAGCAATTCTTTATAAAACAGCACCACGACGGCGAAGATAACGACATCGATGGCCAGCATCAGCAGCAAATCGCTGGGGGGAACGGTGAGGATGCTGCCAAATAAATAACTCATCAAATCGGCTTTGTAGCCTTCCGTCATATCGATAAAGATAATACCGATCGCCATTCCGATGGCCCACATGACGCCGATGAGGGTATCGGCTCTTTGTTCGGTTCGTCGCTGTACGATACCCATTCCCAAGGCGGAGGCTAAACTGAAGGCGATCGCGCCTAAAATGGGATCGAAGCCGAAAAAGTATCCCAAGCCAATGCCACCATAGGCGGCGTGAGCGATTCCCCCGCTGATAAATACAATGCGGTTGACGACGACAAAGGTGCCGATAATGCCGCAAGCGACGCTGACAAGCAGTCCGGCGAGTAAGGCGTTACGCATGAAATCGAACTGTAACGCTTCGGTCAAAAATTGAAACATCGGTTCTAGAAACGGCGGTTCGTTGAAGATTTCGATCTAGGGTAGCGTTGATGGCGATCGATTTTTCAGGGTAGAAGCGATGGGGAGATTTAGGGGGATCGATCTGCCTCGATTTGTAAGTGGCTACCGTATTCAAAGCGAATCGAACGCTGATAGTCATTAAAAAATGGGACAAACACCAAAAAATATGAGAGTTTTGTCAATTCATCGAGAAAAAATCGCTGTGACGAATCTTAACGATCGAAACAGAAGGGGAAACCGATAGTCTTCTTTACGCGAACAACACAGCTTGGCGCTATACCAAAATCCGCACCTCCTAACAACAAGAGATGCGGACATCGATGGGGAGAAGTTAAACCCTCTCCTCAGTTGGTTTTTTGCACTATTCCTTCGTCCCGGGAACTGGGGCTTCTCCCCCTTCCAAACCGAGAGATTCCAGCATTTCCTGGTCTTTTTCCGGCGGTTGTCCGAGGGTGGTGAGGTAGTGACCGATTAACATAGCGTTGATGCCGGATTTCAAGCCTAACGCCTGTAATTCACCCATGACCGATTCGCGACCGCCTGCGTAGCGGATAATGCGATCGGGGAGAATTAAACGGAAGATGGCGATGGCCTTGAGTGCTTCGTAAGGATCGATTTTGCTGCGATCGTCAAGGGGGGTTCCTTCCCGGGGATTGAGCAAGTTGAGGGGAATCGATTCCACGTCCAACTCCCGCAGGGAGAAGGCCAAATCGATGCGATCGACCCAACTTTCACCCATTCCCAAAATACCGCCCGTGCAGGCTTGAATCCCAGCTGCTTTCAGATTTTTCACCGTGTCAACCCGATCTTGCCACGTATGGGTCGTCACGATTTCAGGAAAGAAGTTTTCCGAAGCTTCCAAATTGTGGTTGTAGCGCGTCACCCCGGCTTCAGCCAGTTGTTGCGCCTGTTCCGGCGTCACTTCCCCGAGAGCGCAACAGGGTTTGATGTTGGTTTCAGCGATGATGCGGCGAACGGTTTCGAGGATTTCCTCGAATTCTTTCGATTTCGGACTGCTGTATTTCGGACCGCGGCCTTGAGAGACCAAACAGAAGCGTTTTGCCCCCGCCGAGGCCGCAGCTTTGGCTTGTTCGAGGATTTCCTCTTGAGTTTTCAAGCCGTAAATGGGGGAATCTTTTCCGGGGTGGTGCGCCGATTGAGAGCAGAACCCGCAGTTTTCCGAACAACCGCCGGATTTGACGTTGATGATGCTGCACAGATCGACGACGTTTCCGCAGCAGGCTTGACGCACGCGATCGGCGGCGGCGCAAAGTAATAGAATCGCGTCGGTGCCTTCGATTTGCGTCAGTTCCATGGCCGTCTCGCGATCGAGGCTTTCGCCTGCAATAATGCGATCGGCCAGATCGTTCAACCACACTTCTAGGGTGGCGAGATCGCGAGTTTTCGCCGAAGTTGCGTCGGATAAACGTTCGGTTTTTAAAGGTACTCGAACCACAGTCGGACTCTCCATGCAGCGTCTTCGCCCTTCCTGGGGCGCGATCGGCATTGTACCATGTAACCCAATCTCCCTAGAACCCCCGGTGTGGGCAAGACAGGAGGCGTTCCCACGGTCACGATTACGGACACAAGCGGCTCGTCCAACGGTTGGGATTTCCGCCACGCCGACATTGATATTGTGCGCCAACCCACTCGATCGCCCAACCGTTGGGACTCGGTTGAAGTTCGATGCGGTAGCGAATGCTGCCAACGGAGTCGTCGGGAAGTCCGATTTGGGTATGTTCGATGATGGCGTAGTCGCGATCGATCCCCGGATAGTCGATTTTTATCGTTTCTTGCTGTCGTCCTTCGGCGGAATCCCCCGACTCGAGGAGTTGTGCGGCGATCTCGTTCAAATTCCCCGGTTCGAGATCGTACCGTTGCGTGAAGGGAGCGATTTCTACATTTCGATAGTTCGATCGTAGGTTCGACGTCGGTTGTGCGATCGCACGACAAGCGGTTTGACTGGCCACGACAGCGGCCAATAACAAAGTACGTTGTAACATATTCGATTGCCTCTTCTGGATTTGTCGATTTCTACAAAACTTCTCATATCTTTAAACTACCGAGCTTTCCAGCGAAAATCCGCAAACCGACAAGGCAGCGACCGGGTAAATTCTTTACCCAAAAACCACAACAACACCCACAAAAAAAGGGTTCTGCTGCATGCAGAACCCCTCATTTCAAGGCGTGAAAAACAGACTAGCGAACCGCCGGAATCTGAGAGGCCACGTCAATAGGTTTCATCAGATACAGACGCAAGAACTGCCAACCGTTGGAGACAAAAAGCGGCAGTTTCTTGAAGAACTTGACGATTCCCGGTGCGTTCGACTCCGCAATCTCCGTCAACTTGGCGTTGTTTTCCACACAGAGATCGAGGCGGTTGTAGAACTCCGGCGCCTCCACATCGAGAACCACCGGGAACACGCGAGAGGCGGTTTCGTTGGTTTTCTCGATCACTTTCATATCGTATTCCCGCGCGTCGAGTCCGATGCTGGCGTAGAAGCCAGAACGTTGTAAATCGTTGAGATACATCGTCGCGAACACCGACAGCAGGAAGAAGCGACACCACAGCTTAGCTTTCCAATCGTTGAGGTGTTGGGGTTGCGCCTGCATGATGGCGTCGAAGAAGTCACCGTGGCGGTTTTCATCCTGACACCAGTTCTCGAAGAAACGGAAAATCGGGTAAATCCGATCTTCAGGATGTTTCTCCAGGTGGCGATAGATGGTGATATAGCGCCAGTAGCCGATTTTCTCCGAGAGATACGTGGCGTAGAAGATGAATTTCGGCTTAAAGAAGGTGTACTTCTTGCTTTTCGTGAGGAAGCCGAGGTCGAGTTGTAAATTAAAGTCCGACATCGCTTTATTCAAGAAGCCAGCGTGACGAGCTTCATCCCGCGACATCAGGTTAAAGCACTCGGCTAAAACGGGGCTTTTATCTTTCAAGCGCCGTCCGAGTTCTTTGTAGAGCAGAAATCCGGAAAATTCGGCGGTACAAGAGCGTTCGAGAAATTCAATAAACAACCGCCGTTCTTCACCCGTGATTTTATCCCAAGACTGCTCGAATTCTTCATCGCGGACGAAATGATGTCGGTTGTAATCGACCCGGAACTCTTCGAGAATCGCTTTCAACTCGTCTTCGTTGGCGGAAATGTCCATTTTGGCCATTTCCTCGAAGTCCGTGGTGTAGAAGCGAGGGGTGAGAATCGTATCTTTGGCGGGAGTTTTGACACCAGGTCGAATTTCTTCAAACTTGGGTTTTTTAACGGAGTCTACCATAGGGATTTGTCGTCGTTTCCTATCACTGCGATCGAGCGTTTGGGGGCGCGTACAGCGCCTTCAAGCAGTTGCCTACTGTTGGGTTCGTACAGTCAAAATTCAACTAGCTATCGGGCAAGTTGAAAAGAGTAGGTCGAATTGGCTATGAGTTTCAGTGTACCAATGGGACGAGAGACACGCCCCCCCGGTTTGGTTAAAAGTTACAACATTTCGTAAAGTTCTGTTAATTGCCGCTCCCTCGAGCCAACGGTTCCGTCGGGAGGGGTGCGACTCGGCTCTTGAGGAAGGAGGCCTGGAATTTGCCACAATTTTGTCACAATAAAAAAGAAGCATCAGCAGACTCAACAGGTCTCAACTCCCGGCAGCTATGACGTTCTGTCTCAATCCCGACTGTCCCCAGCCGGAAAACTCCGAATTCGATCGCCACTGTCTCAGTTGCGGGTTTCCCCTACAAGTCGGCGATCGATACCGAGCGGTTCGCCCCATCGCCGTAGGAGGCTTCGGACGCACCTTCTTGGGAATCGACGAACACAAACCCTCCCGTCCCCCCTGCGTCATCAAACAGTTTGACCCCAAAGAGCAGGGAACGCGCAATCGCAAGAAAGCCGCCGACCTGTTCCGCCAAGAAGCCGAACGGCTCGATCGACTCGGCCGCCACCCCCAAATCCCCAATTTACTCGCCTATTTCGAGTGGAACGGCCGACAATACCTGATTCAAGAGTTTATCGAGGGACGGAATCTCGAGCAAGAACTGCAAGAAGAAGGCTGTTTCAGCGAAACTCGGATTCGCCAACTGCTGCAAGAAATCCTACCCGTTTTGCAATTCGTCCACGATCGAAAAGTCATCCATCGGGACATCAAACCCGAAAACATCATCCAAGGGACCGACGGCCAACTCTATCTCGTCGATTTCGGCGCGTCCAAACAGGTGACGACGGAAAATCTCGCCGCCACGGGAACCACCATCGGTTCGGCTGGATACGCCGCTCCCGAGCAAACCCTGGGAAAAGCCACCTTCGCCAGCGATATTTACAGCCTCGGCGTCACCTGTATTCACCTACTCACGGACGTTCCCCCTTTCGACCTCTACGACAGCAACGAAGGAAAGTGGGTGTGGCGCGATTACACCCTGGCCAATCGTCCTTTGAGCGAAGGCTTCTGTCGCGTTCTCGATAAAATGCTCGAACTGGGAATCCGACGGCGATATCAATCGATCGAGCAAATTCTCAAAGACCTCCAACGACCCCTATTAAGCTCGAGAGCGTCTGAGTCTCCGTCGTTCTCCAAAAACACGCCGATGGCAGAGATTTCCTCGAGGGATGCGGCCAGTTCCGCTACCGAAGCCGAACATCGCGATCGCATTCGCACCAGTTACGGACTCTGGCTGCTGGGATTTATCTTCGGAACCTACTTCAGACCCCTCAAAGGACTGCATCGGTTCTATAACGGGAAAATTTGGACGGGGTTGTTGTGGATGATTCCGGTTATCGGAGATGTGGGGAGTTTCATCGATTTGTTTCTCATTCCCAACCTCGTAGAGGAGTACGAACAAAAAGCCAGAGCCAAACTCGGCGTATCGTCTTCTGGGGTTCCTCTACAACCTCAGAGTACGGTCACGCAAACCCTCCCCACGCCGACGAAAGACCAACAAACGGTGAAGTTAATTCGTGCGGCGAGTGTCAACGGCGGTCAACTGTCGGTGACGCAGGCGGTGATGACAACGGGGATGTCGTTTGCGGAGACAGAGCAGTTGTTAATGGAATTGGTGAGAACGGGTTACGTGGACGTAGATAACGACCCCATCTCGGGGGTGGTGGTGTATCGGTTTCGAGAGTTATAAGGGGATGAGGGTGCGATCGGGATGAGGGTGCGGTGCGTGACGATCGATCGGTTTCACGATTCACACCGAATTTTTCAAGTCACGCTCCCAACCTCTGCTCCCTAATTCACCAGTCCCGATCGCAAGGCGCGAACGGCGGCTTGGGTGCGATCGTCAACGCAAAGTTTGTTGAGGATGCTGCGGACGTGCGTTTTGACGGTACCGACGGTAATGAACAGCTTTTCCGCGATTTGAGCGTTATTGCATCCAGCTACGATCTGTTCTAGAATCTCTAACTCCCGAGCCGTGAGCGGATCGGATTCCATAATTTGCTGAACTTCTGAATTGACGCTTTCGATATTCGTCATCTCGTCGCCGTGGGGATCGCGCTGAGATGTCGGCTTGTCTGACGGCGTGGGTTCCGCCACAGTAGAGACGAGAGACGGGGTTTTGCGAGCCTGACGCAAAACAATTTGAGCGATCGCTGGGTCGATCCATGTGTTACCTTCGTGAGTGATACGGATCGCTTCCACTAAACGTTCGAGACTGGCATCCTTCATACTGTACGAGTCGGCTCCGGCAGCGAAAGCGGCGAGAACAGCTTCTTCGTTGTCGTGCATCGTTAAAATCAAAACTTTCGTCTTGCTTTCGGGATGTTCCTGGCGAAAGCGTTCTAACAGTTCGATCCCATCGATGTCGGGTAAGCCGATATCGACAACGGCCACGTCCGGCTTGACCTCTTCAAGAACGGCCAGTCCTTGTTTTCCGTTGGCGGCTTCACCAGCTACCTCAACCTTTCCAGTTTGTTGGAGAGCCGCTCGCAAGCCAACGCGCGTGAGTTCGTGGTCTTCAATCAGAACAATGCGAATCATAGTGGTTGTTCTTCCCTGTCGTGCTATCTGGTTTCGTATCGTTCCCAAACAACAGCGATCGCAGTTTGAGATTTCAGTTGGGAGGTGTGTTGGGAAAGGCATTTTAACGCTCGTTCCTCAAAGGCCATGCCAAAAAAGGACAAAATTGCGATCGCCAACCAAGCCTCGAAACCCCCAATATTTAAAACTTACTCCTCGAGACAGAGGAAAGCTCGAAGTAATTTTATCTAAATTTAAGATAAGACTTCTTTTTAATTTTTCGTTTTCATTTTCGTTTTAAGGAGATTTCCCAGACCCGACGGCTTGTAACCCCTTATGTATTCAACGTTCGATATTTTAGCGTTGGGCTTCGACCGACAAGATCCCGCTCTCGCCACATTGAAGTCCGATTCGCCGTTCGATATTAATTTTCGCGCGATGGTTTCGATCGTGGACGACGAAGCCAGTGCGATCGTCGCCATCAACCACCATAGCTTTGATTGTATCCTCATCGATGCCGACCTCGTCGGCGATCGACATCCGCTCCTGGCGTTGCGGAACGCGGGGATACAAATCCCGGTTATTGTGGTGGGAAGTGGCTGTCGCGGCGACACGGAAGAGGTGAATCGAGATCTCGGAGCGATGGATTATTTCTGTCGCGATCGCTTTACGCCGGAAGGATTGGGGATGGCGTTACGCTATGCGATACAGGTCGATCGCCTGCGGCGAGATCGTACTCTGGCCCAACAAAAACGTCACGAATGCGAAGAACAGTATCGATTTGTCATCGAAGGCTCTCACGAAGGGGTATGGGATTGGAATCCCGTCAACAATACATTACGGGGCAACGATCGCCTCTGCGAGATTCTCGGCTTAGAACTCGAAACACTTCCGCGAACCTACGAAGCCTTCTGCAAACTGATTCACCCCGACGATCGATCCCGCAACCACCGACGCCTACGAGAACATCTCGATCTCGGCGTTCCCTATCGCTTAGACTTGCGCTTGCGCCACAGCGACGGCAACTATCGTTACTGTACCTTACGGGCGAAAGTGCAACGGGATAAGACGGGGCGACCGATTCGCGTGGCGGGAGTCGTCAACGACATCACCGAACGCAAACAAACTGAAGAACGCATCGCCGCTCAAAACGAACTGCTCAAACAACACAATCAGGAATTGCTGCGTCAGCGAGAGCAAATTCGCCGTCAAAATTTAGCCGTATTGGAAGCCTCGCGCATGAAATCGGCGTTTTTGGCCACTATGTCTCACGAACTGCGAACGCCTCTCAACGCCATTATCGGCTTTTCCCAACTGTTGCTGCGCAAACACCGCGATCGCTGTGAGGGAACCTTTGCTGAAAAGCTCGAGCGCATTCTCCACAACGGCCAGCATTTACTGAGGTTGCTCAACGACATTCTCGATCGATCGAAACTCGAAGCCGGAGATCTCGAATTGCGACTGCAACGGTTCGATTTAGCGGAGTTAACCCGAACCACAGTGGCAGACTTTCGCAACACCGCCGAACGTCAAAATTTAAAACTGGACTATTCGATCGAACTCTCGAACCCCATCGTCGTCAACGATCGCCACGCCGTGCGTCGTATTTTTATCAATTTACTCTCGAACGCCCTCAAATTTACCGAAGAAGGATCGATCGAACTGCGCGTCTGGGAACCTGAGAGCGATCGCATCGCCTTTTCCGTCAGCGACACAGGAATCGGAATCGCCCCAGAAAACCTCAAACGGGTGTTCGCCACCTTCGAGCAACTCGACAGTACCCCCACCCGCAACCACCCGGGAACCGGATTAGGTTTAGCCATTACCGAAGCCTTAGTGAAAATGATGGACGGCGAGATTTCCGTCGAAAGCGAACTCGATTCCGGTTCCACCTTCAGCATCGAACTTCCCCGCCAAGTCCTCAATACCGCCTCCACCTTCGACGAGCGACCTCTTCCGTTCGATCGACAGGCGTTTTCTTGATAGATGATGAGGTGAAGAGGTGAGGACTTGAGGAGATCTCGAGATTTCCCGATCGCACCATCACCCCATCACCCCATCATCTCCTCACCCCATCGCCGGATCTTCCAAACCCAGTTCGGCGAAGGCGGCCAGACGCAGGCGACAGGAATCGCAGACGCCGCAGGGTCTCGCGCCCCCAGCGTAGCAAGACCAGGTTTTTTCCCAAGGGACGCCGAGACTGTTTCCGAGTTGGATAATTTCGGTTTTTTTAAGCTGAATCAGCGGGGTTTCGATGGTAATCGCCGTTCCTTCTCGTCCCTGTTTGGTTCCCAAACGAAACGCCTCTTCCATCGCGGCGATGTAGTCCGGGCGACAGTCGGGATAGCCGGAGTAATCCAGGGCGTTGACGCCGATGTAAATGCGCTCGGCGTCGAGGGCTTCGGCGTAGGCGAGAGCGAAACTCAGAAAAATCGTGTTGCGGGCGGGAACGTAGGTGATGGGAATGTCTTCTCCCATGTCTTCGATCGATCGCCCTTCAGGAAGGTCGAGGCTCTCGTCCGTCAACGCCGACCCCCCCCAGCGGGTTAAGTCGAAGCGGACGATTTGATGGTCTTTGACTCCCGCCGCCTCCGCGATAGCTTGCGCCGCCTGGAGTTCGCGGCGGTGGCGTTGTTGGTAGTCGAAGGAGATAGCATAGCAGTCGTATCCGTCCGCTCGGGCTTGGTAGAGGACGGTGGAGGAGTCGAGACCTCCGGAGAGCAAAACAACGGCTTTTTGGGTCATCGATGCGGTATCTGGGTTGAGAGTCGATCGCCTGTGCAAGAGATGCAGGTTCTACGATACCGACAGAGACCCGGAGGACGCAACGAAATTGAGGGGAGTTGCCCAACTCCTATTAACTTTTTTATAAAGTAGTTGACAAATAAGTTTTTATGTGCATATAGCCTTCAAAAGACGCAGCATAGAAATTACTTGTTTTCGAGAAACGCTGTTTTGAGCCTTGGCCGACGGCATCAAACGCCCTCTATGAGAAGCTCCGATACAGAACGACGAAAAACGTTACAAAACGTGATGAATATTATTAAAGAAAAAGGGATGGCCGAACCGGGAAGCAGAAGAGTTTGACGGCGAGTCTCAAAAGGCGTTTTGAAGGAGAGTTGGCCGATTGTGAAAGGTCGATCGAGCCCCTAAAAACCGCCCGAAGCGGGGTCGGTTATCAAAAATTTTGGGTTTAAAACCCCGCCCTTCTAGGGCGGCTTGGCAGTAAAATGGGCAGAGAGGGTTTAGTTTAAACTACCCAAATGACACTTCGAGCATTCCGATATCGCTTCTATCCGACTCCTGAGCAAGAGTCCCTCTTGCGGCGGACTCTTGGATGCGTGCGACTCGTCTACAACAAAGCCTTGGAAGCGAGATCCCACGCCTGGAAAGAGCGACAGGAAAAGCTGAGGTATCGCGAAACCTCGAAGATGTTGACGCAGTGGAAGCAAAAAGAGGAATGGCAGTTTCTCACAGAAGTCTCTGCGGTTCCCCTCCAGCAAGGATTGCGCCATCTCGATAAGGGGTATTCTAACTTTTTCGCCGGACGTGCCAGGTATCCCCGTTTTAAAAAGAAACGAAACGGAGGAAGTGCCGAATCCCCCCTTCGCCCCCCTTTGAAAGGGGGGTTGGGGGGATGGCAAGACGGTTCTCTGTATTTGGCAAAAAGTAAAGAACCCCTCGATATCCGATGGAGTCGTCAACTTCCCAAAGGTTCAGAACCGTCTACCGTTACGGTGCGACTCGAACCCTCGGGACGATGGCACGTCTCCATCTTGGTAGACGACGATACCATCAAACCGCTTCCTCAGTCCGAGAAAAGCATCGGCGTCGATGTAGGAATCGCCCATCTCGCCATCACCAGCGACGGCGAAAAAGTGGCTAATCCCCGCCATCCCCCC
>NZ_JBNGCO010000035.1:0-39862 GCF_049974805.1 Baaleninema sp. | reverse complement strand
TTCTCTCCCATTCTCTACCACAGAACGGCTCAAAAATTTGATGCGTTTACCCTGTCAAACCTGCCCATCCTGTCTGGCTACGGTGAGTAAAGGGCTGGAAGTCAGAGAGCATCACTGTCCTGAATGCGGTTATCGAACGCATCGTGACCATGCAGCCGCAGAGATGGTTTTGCATCGTGGACTAGAGAACGTAGTAGCCCAGGGACTCTGGGGAACGGAAACAGCCTGTCAAGTCGAGCGAGCGGATGCCGAACCGAGTTCGGCATCATTCGAGTCGAGCGTCGGTCTGTCGGGGGTCTATGACCTAGATAAGTGGCGTGGGGCAGGAATACTCAAGAGCGATCTTGGGAAGCCCGCGCTGTACCCGTAGGGTCAGCGTCGGGAGGATGTCACCACTGCGCGACGCCTTCTTGACGCGCTGCTCGTTGTACTGCTGCTGAAACCGCTGTAGATACCCGTTCGTCGAACACCGAGGGAACGATATGCTCGCGATCGAGCTGGTTTGGCGAGACTAGGGAGGCGATCGCACTAGCCGCCTCCAAATACATACTCGTAGTCAAATTGGAAGCGCGACAGTTCAACGCCCCGCGAAACACCCCCGGAAACGCCAAAACGTTGTTAATCTGGTTGGCGTAGTCACTGCGTCCGGTGGCAATCACCGCCGCTTCGTTTTGAATGCTTTCCGGTTGAATCTCGGGAATCGGATTCGCCATGGCCATAACGATCGCATCGGAGGCCATGGTTTTCACCATCTCCACCGTCAACACCCCCGGAACGCTAACCCCCACGAAAACATCTGCCCCCTTCACCGCATCCGCCAGGGTTCCGCTCATGGAACTGGCAAACTCCTGTTTTTGCGGCGTCAAATTGTCCCGTTGCGTCGAAACAATCCCCCGCGAATCGCAGAGAACAATGTCCCCAACCCCCGCTTTTCGCAACAACCGCGCGATGGCCAAACCTGCAGCACCCGCCCCGTTCATGGCGATGCGAATCTCCGACATGGACTTATTCACCAGTTTCAGGGCATTAATCAACGCCGCCAACGTCACGATCGCCGTACCATGTTGGTCGTCGTGAAACACCGGAATATCCAGTTCTTCCCGCAGTCGCCGTTCCACTTCAAAACAGCGAGGGGCGGAAATATCCTCTAAATTCACCCCGCCGAACACGGGAGCGATATGTTTGACGGTGGCGACGATTTCATCGACATCCTGGGTATCCAGACAAATGGGAAAAGCGTCGATTCCGGCAAACTCTTTAAACAGCATGGCTTTCCCTTCCATCACCGGAAGCGCCCCGCCGGGACCGAGGTTGCCCAACCCCAACACCGCACTACCATCGCTGACGATGGCCACTGTGTTGCCTTTCATGGTGAGACTGTACACTAACTGCGGGTCGTCGGCGATCGCCCGACTGACGCGCCCCACGCCGGGAGTGTACGCCATGGCCAACTCCGCTTGGCTTTTGAGGGGTAAGCGACTTTGAATGTGGATTTTGCCGCCTCGGTGTAAATTGAAGGTTCGATCGTACACCTCGAGGACTTCCACCTCGTCGAGATTCTTCACCGCCTGAGTAATCTTTTCGGCGTGTTCCGTACTCGACGCATCCACGGTGATATCGCGAACGGAGGTTTTGCGGTTTTGTTCGACGAGATCGATTTGCCCCAAATTACCGCCGACGGAAGCGATCGACTGGACGACGCTGGCTAACATTCCGGCGCGGTTGGGCAAACGAAAACGCAAGGTCAAACTGTAGCTGGAGTTGGGGGTCAGTTCTACCATCTCTGTAAAAAATGCAGGGGTGAAAATCGTTAACTCACCATTATTGACGCAGAACCGCCGATTATTCCACTACCCAATCTTGAATTTTCCAGGTGCCGTTACTGCGTACCAGTTCGTACATCACGTTGAGATTGTCGTCCCGTTCCGTGGTGGGTTGTCCCCCTTCGTAAAGGGTCGCTTGCTCGCGCACCTGAGCCGCTGCTACGGCGCGATTCGGGTTTTCCGCGTCGGGGGTGACTTCGCCGATGTTCAGGTCGTGTTGGTACTCCCAATACCAGCCGTTTGTTTGCGCTCGTTCGGCTAAAGCTTGCCACTCGGTTAGGGCCGGCCCGGTCAGGATTTCTTGAATTTTGTCGATTTGGTGGTCGCTTCCCATGGCGTCCGCTTTCACGTCCAACCAGTTTTGAATCGTGGCGCGGGCGGTTTCCGTATCGATGGGGGCGTTGGCATCGGCGGCGGTTTCCCTCTTTTCGGGCAGTTCTACAGGAGCCTCGGCGATGCCGATATCTAAGCCGTTTTCGTCGATTTTCGGTTCCGAGAGTCCCAGCATCGCCGCCAAACCCCCCAGGATGCTGGTGAGGATAAAGCCCAACAGGGTCAGTCCCACCAGTCCTACGATGATGGCGATGACCAGGCGATCGATCTTGAGACCGCGCCGAGGCCGCCTGCTGCGCCGTCCGCTGCGTCTAGCGGAAGGCGGGGCGTCTTCGTCCAAACCGAAGGGATTGGTCAAGGGTAGATTGACGCCGCCGGGACTCCCGCCGCTGCTGGGGGAGGGTTGGGGCGTTCCGGTCACTTGCCAGGAGGGTGCGCTCGATCGTAGGGGTTGGGGAGACTGGAAACTGGAGGGCGCGGTGGCGGTGCGACGGGTTTCCGGGGCGGTGCGGACGGCGCCCACGGCGGTCGAATCCGGCGGGGGGAGTGCGGTTTGGGTGGCCGAGACCACCCACTGATTCGATTCTTCGGTTTCTGGGGGCAGGTTTTCTAAGTGGGTTTGAACTTGGGGATCGGCGAAATAGTCTTTGAGAGAAGCGGTTTGGTTGGCTAAGTCGCGAAAATGGGGAAAGACTTCTTCTTGTAGCCAGCGTTCGCCGTACAAGCAGAGTCCCGGGAGCAAGTCCGGGGAGCCTTGGGAGTTTTCGCGAATGAAGGTGATGGGGCTTTCTTCTTGGGAGAGTTCTAAGGCTCGCGTCGCCTGTTCTGTTTGTCCGAGAAGCAGGGCGCAAATGGCTTGTTCGAGATGAACGTCTTGGCGGCGTCCGAGTTGGATGAGGAGGAGTTTGGCGCGGTAAATGAGTCCCGGTTGCCGTTCGGCGAAACCTCTGCCGACGAGGGCGTATACGGCGAGATAGGTGGCCACGGCGGAGGGGCGGCGGGCTTCCATTTCAAACAGCAGTTGCTGTTCGGCGGCGGTCATGTATTGGCGCAGTTGTTGGACGAAGCGCAGGAAGTCATCGACATCGAGTCCGGAACGATCGTCGCCGGAACCGTCGATTCCGGAGCGTTCTTGAATCATGTCCCGCAGCAGTTGCAACCCCCGCTGGCGGGGGACGTCGCGATCGAGCGGCAACGAGAGCAGTTCGAGTACGCGGTAGGGACGGAGTTTGTAGAGGTCGGCTTGCATTTCTCCTCGCACTTGAGGGAAAAGTCCTTCTCGCAACAGCAGTGCTTGTCCGGCTTCGAGGCAGGAGGCGGCTCTTTCGTACTGGCTTTGTTGCCACTGCTCCCGTCCCATTTCTAGGTAGGCGACGGCTACGGTGAGGACGAAGTCCGCCCGTCTCACGGCTTCGGTTCCGGAGAGTTCGTCTTTGGGTCGGTGGACGAGGTGCGGACGCCCGAGTTTTAACACGAGTTCGTATTCGCCCAGTTCGAGGAAGATGGGTAAGGCGCCGACGAGCTGCTCGTCTTCGATGTCCAGGCTGGGGGTTTGGGCGTCCTCACGGGGCGCCCCCGTGCCGTTTTCGCTGGCGTCGGCCTCGGTTTCGTCTAGGTCGTAGGTTTTGGAGAGGAAGGTGGCGTCGTACCTGGCCCGTCCGTCTGGGTCTGAGAGGACTTCATAGGCTTCGTCGATCAGTTGTTTGCGGGCGCGAACGGCCATCTCGGAGTACTCCCGACGTGGCATTTGCCGGGAGCGATCGCGATAGGCTTGTTGAATCTGTTCGGCCGTCGCTTGAATCGGCAAGCCGAGAATTCGATAGTAGTCGAGTGGAATTAGCACGGCGCTCCACTTCCCCAAAGGTGAAACCGAGTCTAACCTATGGTATCTGACAACTGCGAGAATTGCGTACTGTTGGCAGGGGGGAGGGGGCGGTTTTTGGGAAATTCGATCGAATCTCGTCAAAATTTCGCGATCGACCTCAGAAATATTCCGACCGAAACGGCTGCGTTCGAGGACGAGAGACTCTGGCGATCTCGGTTTTTTTTGATTTCGCGATCGTCGATATTTTGACAGTTCGATCGCCGCTGCCAAAACACCGTTTTCTAATTTGAAAACAGCACTTTAATAGGGTTTAATCTTTCATTTTAACAGGATATTTTGTTTTTAGATACTGTTTTTTGTGTATTTTTATTTTCCATGGAAATGGAATTGAGGTTGAAAACAATGTTTCCTCAAAACTTTAGAGTCGATCGGGGGTGGGGAGTGGACAAAGTTCGCCGGTCACGCATCGACTCGAAGGGCAAAACATTGTCAAAATCAGAATAGAAATCGCTGGCTCGATCGCGGCCGAGGGAACTGGGTGCGATCGAGCCAGCGCGACCCCCTATGAATCGGGAAAATCCCCCGGAAACGGGTCGGTTTCGCCTGTATAACGATCGAAGATATCTACGATCGAGCATCAAATCACATCAGGGTAGACATCGCATGATGACCGTCAATAACAGCAAAACTCAGACGAACCGCCTTCTGGCGGACTGCAAACCCCTTCATACTTTGGCGTTATTTCGGGGATTTCGTCACCTCGGCGATCCCGCTTCACTGTTTACCGAAGACGCCGTCAAACCCTTCGTCAAACGCTTCTTCAAAGCGGGTTCGACCCGGTGGGAGGGGCGATCGTTGTTCTGGCGGTCTCAAGGATACCGTTACAATAGTGAATTAGAACGACATCGGATATTCGATCGAAACCGTTCGACAGGCTTATCAATCAGGGGAACTTCGCATCATCACCAAAAAACGCCGTTCGCTCCCGTCGAACGACGTTTTTTCAACGCCGGACGATCGCGTTGGACATCCTAGGGTGCAACCATCGGCAATTTGCCATCACGCCGCAATCGATCGCAAGCCAGGTACCACTATGACTTCCTCCCCCGTCGAGCGACGCTATCTCATGAGAGACGAAGACAACAGAACCGCAGAGAAACCCGACACAGACAAAACCAAAACCGAACTCATCGAAGAACTCGTCGCCCTCCGCCAGCGAGTCCAGCAGCTTGAAACCCAAACCGAACACCAAGCCTGCGGATACCTCAACGACGCTAACGCCAATCTCGAATCCCAACTCGAAGAACGCACCGCCGCCCTCATCGAAGCCAACGACCAACTCGTGGCGGAAATCGTCGAACGCAGCATGGCCGAAAACGCCCTGCGTTCGGCAAAAGAACAACTCGAAGCCGCCCTCGAAGCCGTTCCCGGGGTGGTGTCGTGGATTAGTTCCGACTTGCGCTATCTCGGCGTCAACCAACAGTTAGCAGCCATGTTCGGACTTCCCGCCGAACGGTTTATCGGCAAAGATATCGGCTTCATGCAAGCCAGTTCGGAATTTTACAACTTCATTCGCGGCTTTTTTGAAAGTCCCCAAACCGAAGCCACCTGCGAAGTGCGGACGGACGTGCGCGGACAGTTGCGGGATTTCCTCATCGTGGCGCAAAAATACGACGAAGGCCGCGCCGCCTTTACCATCGGTATCGACATCACCGAACGGCGAACAGCCGAAAACGAACTGCGATCGGCAAAAGACCAACTGCAAGCCATTCTTGAAGCGGTTCCGGGGATGGTGTCGTGGATTAGTGCCGACTTGCACTATCTCGGCGTCAACCGCCACCTGGCTAACACCTACAACCTCCCCGTCGAAGCCTTTATCGGACAAGATATCGGCTTTCTGCAAACCAGCGATCGCTTCGAGCAGTTTCTCAGAGAATTCTTCGCCAGTTCCGACACTGAAGCCTTACGAGAAATCACCGCCAAAGTCTACGGCGAATCCCACAGTTACCTCATCGCCGCCCGCAAATACGACGAAGGCCGCGCCGCCTTCACCGTCGGTATCGACATCACCGAACGCCACCGCGCCATCGAGGGTCTCAAAAACGCCGAAGCCAAATATCGCAACATCTTCGAGAACGCCGTCGAAGGTATTTACCAAATCGCTCCCGACGGACGCTATCTCAGCGCCAACCCCGCCCTGGCGAGAATTTACGGCTTCGATTCCCCCGAGGCGTTGGTGGCCAATCTCAGTTGTAACGATCGCCTGTTGTACCTCGATCGCGATCGACGCCACCAATTCATGGGACGCTTGAACGCAGAAGGGCGCGTCGTCGGCTTCGAGCAGCAAATCTACCGCAACGACGGATCGATCGTCTGGATTTCCGAAAACGCCCGCACCGTCCGCGACGAATACGGAACCCTCCTCTACTACGAAGGCACCGTCGAAGACATCACCGAACGCAAACGCGCTGAAGAAGCCCTCCAACAAGCCAACGAAGAACTCGAAACCCGCGTCGAAGAACGCACCGCCGCCCTCAAACAGTCCAACGATCGCCTGATGTTGGAAATCGGCGAACGCCAGCGCGTCGAAGCCGCCCTGCGGAAATCCGAAGCGGAACTGCGGGCGCTCTTTAGCGCCATGACGGACGTCATCACCGTCTTCGACGCCCAAGGACGCTTCGTCAAAATCGTCTCCACCAACTCCGAAGTCCTCTACAGTCCCACCGAAGAGCGCATCGGAAAAAGCGTTTACGAAGTCTTTCCCCCCACCCAAGCCAGCATTTTCATCCGTCACATCCAACGGGCGTTAAACACTGGAAAAACGGTGAACCTGGAATACAGCCTCACCGTCGAAGAACGGGAAACTGGCGCCCCCGTAGATGTTTGGTTTGCTGCGACGGTGTCTCCCCTTCCCGACAACTGCGCCATTTGGGTGGCGCGGAACATCACCGAACGCAAGCGAGTCTTAGACGCCCTGCGGGAAGCCGAAGAAAAATATCGCAGCATTTTCGAGAACGCCGCTGAAGGCATTTACCAAACCACGCCGGAAGGACGCATTGAAAGCGCCAACCCCGCCCTGGTGAAAATGTACGGCTACAACTCCTTAGAGGATTTGCAAGGGCATCTGACGGACGTAACCACCCAACTGTACGTCAATCCTCGCCGTCGGGCGGAGTTTGTAGCGGCGTTGGAGGAACGGGGGGCGGTGTCGGATTTCGAGTCTCAGGTGTATCGTAAAGACGGCAGCGTGATTTGGACTTCGGAAAACGCCCGCACGGTACGAGACGCACGGGGAAAGTTACTCTATTACGAAGGCACGGTGCAGGACATCACTAAACGCAAGGAAGCTGAAGAAGCGTTGCGGGCCGAACAGGAAAAGTCGGAAAGCCTGTTGCTTAACGTTTTACCGAGATCGATCGCCGAACAACTCAAGCAAGACCAAACTTGTATTGCGGAACGGTTTGAGGAAGCGACGATTTTGTTTGCCGATTTGGTGAACTTTACCAGTCTCTCAGCCCAGATGTCGCCGTCGAAATTGGTGGATTTACTCAACGAGATTTTTTCGACCTTCGATCAGTTTGCCTTGGCCTATCGGTTGGAGAAAATTAAAACCATCGGAGATGCCTATATGGTGGCGGCGGGATTGCCGATGCCCATGGAAGACCACGCTGAAGCGATCGCGGAAATGGCGTTGGAAATGCAGTGGGCGATCGGTCAGTTCAAGCAAGACAACGGCATTCCCTTTCAGTTGCGAATTGGCATCAACACCGGGCCCGTGGTGGCTGGGGTGATTGGTATTCGCAAGTTTGCTTACGACCTTTGGGGCGATACGGTCAATATTGCCAGTCGTATGGAATCTCAGGGACAGGTGGGCAAAATTCAAGTGACGGAAGCTACCTATTTGAAGTTAAAAGACCAGTACGTTCTCGAACCTCGGGGAATGGTGGATGTCAAAGGACGAGGCCAGATGAAAACCTATTGGTTGTGCGATCGCCAAAACGCCCTTTAGCCCAAAGTCATCAGAATCCCATCAGATCCCCGGCATCTTGAAGATGCCGGGGATCTCGCCGCCTCTCAACCCTTAATACTTCCGTTCCTGCGGCTCGAACATTCCCAAATTGACGGACATCGTAGCAATATCGATTCCCGCCGGAGAATAGTAGGCCAAGGTATGTTTGAGGAAATTACCGTCGTCGCGACTGGGGTAATCTTCCCGAAAATGCGCCCCGCGACTCTCGCGACGGTTCGCCGCCGAGGTGAGAATCGTTTTCGCCACCACCACGAGATTTCGCAATTCCAAGGCTTCGATAATCTCTGTATTCCACAAACTCCCGCGATCGCCCAAATACACCTGTTGCGCTTGCTGTTCGATTTCCTGCAATTTCGCCAACCCCTGCTCCATTAACGACTCGCTGCGGAACACGCCGCAATACTCCGTCATGCAGTCTTGCAAGGCTTGGCGAATCGGTTGAATGCGATACTCTCCCGATCGATCCAACAACCCCCGAACCTGTTGTTTCGCCTCTTCCAAATATTTCGCTTCGTCCACATCAGGAAGCTTGCGTTTTTGCACGTCTTGTGCTATAGACGCCCCCGTGATTTTCCCATACACCACACATTCGAGGAGGGAATTACTGCCCAAACGGTTCGCCCCGTGAACCGAGACGCAGGCACATTCCCCAGCCGCATAAAACCCTTCCACCAAACCCTCCGCACTGCTGCGAACCTGTCCCCGGACGTTCGTCGGAATGCCCCCCATTGAATAATGTGCTGTTGGACGCACGGGAATCGGTTCCTCGATGGCATCGACCCCCGCCAGACGATGGGCTTCTTCCCAACAGAAGGGAACCCGACTCATGATTTTTTCCCGCCCCATGTGGCGTAAATCCAAATGCACGAAGGGGCCGCCCGCGCTACCATCGGGATTGACACCGCGTCCTTGGCGAATTTCCGTGGCGATCGCCCGCGAGGTGATATCCCGAGGCGCCAGTTCCATACGACTGGGGGCGTAGTTTTCCATGAATCGATCGCCGTTAGCGTTGCGCAGATACGCCCCTTCCCCGCGCACCGCCTCAGAAATCAACACCCCGACGGGATACAGCCCCGTGGGATGAAACTGCACGAATTCCATATCTTCGAGGGGAACCCCTGCGATCGCCGCCATCGCCAACCCGTCCCCCGTCGAGGCGAAGTCATTGGAAGTCGTATTAAACGCACGTCCGTAACCCCCCGTGGCGAACATGACGGCTTTGGCGCGAACCACCTCGATTTGTCCGTCTTCGAGGCGATACATCACCACGCCTTTCGCTTCCCCCTCTTCGAGGATAGGGCGCATCACGTACCATTCATCGTAAATCGTGACGCCATAGCGACGCAGGTTGTTGACCAATTCGTGCAGGATGGCGTGTCCGGTTTTGTCGGCGGCGTAGCAGGTGCGGCGATAGGAATGGCCGCCGAAAGGCCGTTGGGCGATGCGTCCGTCTTCGAGGCGGGAAAACAGGACGCCCATATGTTCGAGATCGATAACGACATTGGGGGCTTCTTGAGTGAGGCGGGCCACGGCGTCTTGGTCCGCCAGATAGTCGGAACCCTTGACGGTATCGAAGGCGTGGGCTTCCCAGTTGTCCTCAGAATCGACGTTTTTCAGCGTTGCAGCGATGCCCCCTTGGGCGGCGACGGAGTGCGATCGAATCGGGTGCGTCTTCGCCACCACCGCAACGTTCAAACTGGGATCGGTGCGGGCAATTTCTACAGCAGCACGGCTTCCGGCGAGTCCGCCACCCACGATAATTACGTCGTGTTGGAACATGGTTTCTGGCAGAGATGATGGGATGATGGGATAATGGGATGATGAGATGAGGAGAAATCGAACGGTTTCCTCTCTGTTTGAGCTATTGTACCGCCCCTTTTCTAGTGAACAGTGGTAGGATGCTGTGACGCCGGCATGAAAAGATCGCCGAAATCCGGTCAATGGGATGTTACCACTTCACGCACCGACTCCCCATCATCTCCTCATCCCATCATCCCCTCATCTCCTTTACCCCGCCGCCTGTGCGGGGTTCTGGCTGGCGGAACGGTTGGCGCCGACTTTGGCTTTTTCTTCGGCGGGATCGACGGCGTTGACTTCGATGTGGTTGAGAAGCGTCGTGACGAAGGCGAACAGCAGAAATGGTAAAGATAAGACGACGATGAGTCCGACGGTCAGCAGGGCGTACATTTGACGGGCGGTACTCCACAGCGCCAGGGCTGAGGCTAAACTCAGGAAGATGACGATGAGCCAAATAATAATTTGACCGTAGATGTCGCCGAAGGTGAGGGTGCAGCGAAGACGATATTTTTCTAATTTTTCCATAAGGCAATATGACCGCGTGTCGTAGTTGTTTCTACGTTAAGCGGATTCTTTGTGGCGGCAAGGTTTCTTTAATATTTTTAAAGCCCTCGATCGACCTTTTGAGGGCAATACCACGAAAGAGCGGCGGTTTGGCGATTCGCGGTTTATATAACGTTACAAAGGGCGATCGATCTCGTTACAAACTGAGATGGAATTGAGCGCGATCGCCGGAAAACCCAGAAAAAAAATGAGAGACGCGGGTTGAAGCGTCTCTCAATATCCTTACCTTTGAAGGGGGGTTGGCTTAGGCTTTTTAGCTTCGGCTTTTTGGCTTAAGCGTTATAGTTGACGATTCGCGCGAAGCTGTCGGGTTCGAGACTCGCACCCCCCACGAGTGCGCCGTCGATTTCCGGTTGCGCCATAATTTCGTCAACGTTACCGGGTTTCACCGAACCGCCGTATTGAATGGGTACGTCAGCATTGGTGAGTTTCGATCGAATCAACCCAATGACGCGGTTAGCTTCTTTCGCTTCGCAGGTATCCCCGGTACCGATCGCCCAAATCGGTTCGTAGGCGATAATCAGATTGCTCTGATCCACATCGACGAGATCCTTTTCCAGTTGCGAGAAGATGTGAGCTTCCGTTTCTCCGGCATCCCGTTGCGCCTTAGTTTCCCCAACACAAAGAATCGGCGTCAAACCGCGAGCTTGCGCCGCTTTCAACCGTTTGTTGACAGTTTCGTCGGTTTCGCCGAAATACTCGCGACGTTCGCTGTGACCGATGACGACATAATCAACGCCGATTTCAGTCAACATCGGAGCGGAGACTTCGCCAGTGAACGCGCCGCTGTCTTCCCAGTGGACGTTTTGAGCGCCCAGTCTCACCCGTCCGCCGTGCAAGTTTTGTGATAGCGTTCCCAGCGCCGTGAAGGGAACGCACAAGATAACGTCTCGCTCGTCTGGGGTGTCTTCGACTTGCGGTAAGAACCCCTTTAAAAACTCCAGGGCTTCCGCCTGGGTTTTGTACATTTTCCAGTTACCAGCCAGAACGATTTTCCGCACGGGTGACAATGATACTCTCCACGACACGACAAAGCATCCTTTAGCTTAGCCCCACGGCCGCGTTACGTCAAACCCCGGTGAAGCTAGGGTTGACGGGCTTGGATGCGGTGTGAGTTTGGGGAATCTTGGCGGCTTCTTTTGGGGAAATTGGTGTTGTGAAAGGGGCGATCGATCTTCGAGTGAAAATATCGGTTCTTCTGATTTGACTCTGCCAAAATTGTCTCCGGCTTCGTTTAAGATCCTCGTTTAATATCCCCGGCATCTCCAAGATGCCGGGGATCTAGAGCGCAAGGGGTTCTAGAGGAACTGTTTTGACTGTACTGTTACGGACATCGATCGCCCTCCCGAACTGACTTGAATTTTAACCTTCAGTTTCCAACGCCAGCGACACCGGAAAACCGGGAAACTTTACGGATTACTGTTCTGTTTTGCTTGACACTCCCACGAATAGAATTCGTGGGATTCTTGGCTCAACGATCTGGCTTACACATTTGCCTCGGAAGTCAAATGCCCAGAGGCCAATATCTCCCCAAGCGTTCGCATCCTCCCAACCCCCCTTTGAAAGGGGGGCGAAGGGGGGATGCCTGTTTCGGTATGCCCTACCGTACAGTGGAGTGCCAAAAATTTGAGTCTCCGTGCTTGACGCTTGAAGTTTTTACCCACACGAGCTATTTTCCGCGCGGAACCGCCAAACTTCAGTTTTCAAGGTTCTCACTTTTCGGTGCCAGGTTTTTTGTGAGGTTAGCTACCTGTACCTCAATCCGGATTTTAGCATCGAAGCTTAAAAGCTTCAACGCGTTCGTCCCACGCTTAAAAGACGTGGGCTTTGCTCCCTCTTCTGTAAAAACGCGATCGCCTCAATATGCGCCGTTTGGGGAAACAAATCCACAGGCTGAATTCGATCGATATAGTACACCCCCGACTCGCACAATATCCCTAAATCCCTCGCCAACGTCGCCGGTTTGCAACTGACGTAAACAATACGATCGCTCTTCAGTCGTAACAACGCCTCCAATACCGCGCGATCGCATCCCTGACGCGGCGGATCGAGTAACACTAAATTCGGATTCAGTTTCCCTTCCCCTTGGAAAATCGGCGAATTCTCTCCCAACAACGACTCAACCCTACCTGCATAAAACTCCACATTTGTCAAGTCGTTCAATTGAGCGTTTTCTCGGGCTTGTCGGACAGAATCCTCGTGAATTTCCAAACCGATAACCCGACGCACCCGACGGGCTAACGGCAGCGAAAACGTGCCGATTCCAGAATACGCATCGATCGCCGTTTCCTCGCCGTTCCAATCCAACTCACGATCGATCTCCTGCCAAATCAACTCCGCCGCCTCAGTATTCACCTGAAAAAACGCCGTCGAACCCAACCGAAACCGCAACCCCGCGAACTCCTCCGTCAAAAACGACTCTCCGGCGATGCACTCGGTTTTCTCGCCAAAAATCCGATTCGTGCGTTTTCCGTTGATATTAACGCAAACTCCCACCAACTCCGGATATTGCCGCAACCAGGCTTTCGCTTGGTCTTCCAACCCCGGTAACTCCGTCGATCGCGCCACCAGCGTCAACAGCACCTCTCCCGTGCGCCGTCCCACGCGCAATCCCAGATGACGCACCTCGCCTTTATTAGTTTTCTCGTCGTAAACGTACCATTTCCGCTTCTGGATATCCTGTTTAATTTGCGCCAAAAACGGATCGAGGCGATCGTCCTGAACCGGACATTGATTCAAATTAACCAGCTTGTGAGTTCCCTTCTGGTAATACCCCACCCGAATTTGTTTCGTTTTCGATCGCTGAATCGGGTACGTCGCTTTATTGCGATATCCCAGAGATTCCCCCGTCGAGAGAACCTCGTTAACCCTCACGTTCTCCAGACCGCCAATCCGTTCGATCGCCTGCACCACCTGCTGGCGTTTCCCCTGCAACTGCGCCCCGTACTCAATATGTTGCCACTGACAACCGCCGCACTTATCTGCAACAATACAAGGCGGTCGCTGTCGGCTCGGTGACGGTTCGAGCAGTGCGAGGACTTTACCCCTGGCGTAGCGGGGCTTGACTCGCACCAAACGCACCAACGCGCGATCGCCAATGGCCGTATCGGGAACGAACACCACCCGCTGCTGCCAACGGCCGACGCCATCCCCACTATCGGCGAGATCCTCAATATCGAGGGCGATCGATTGCCCCTGTTGCCAAAGCGTGTTATCGGACGGCTGTATTGTTGACATTTATTTCGTTGAGAGTCGCAAAGTCGCTAAACTACCTATAGTATTCGTATCTTGAGACGATTTCTATAAACCATGAGCGTTGTTAGTCAAGTTATTCTAAAATCCGACGACGAACTCCGTTACCCCAGCAGCGGCGAGCTGAAGGGCATCCAAGCATTTTTTAAAACGGGCGAACAGCGGCTTCGCATTGTCGAAACCCTCGCCGAAAACGAGAAAAAAATCGTGAATAAGGCGAGTCAAGAACTCTGGAAGCGCCGCCCCGACTTCATCGCCCCTGGCGGTAACGCCTTCGGAAACCGCGAACGCAACCAGTGCATTCGCGATTACGGTTGGTATCTGCGCCTGGTGACTTACGGCGTCCTCGCAGGCGACAAAGAACCCATCGAAACCATCGGAATTATCGGTGCGCGGGAAATGTACAACGCTCTGGGCGTTCCCATGCCGGGAATGGTGGAAGCCATGCGCTGCTTGAAAGAAGCGTCCTTGGCGTTGTTGAGTTCTGAAGATGCCGAGGAAACGGCCCCTTACTTCGATTACATCATTCAAGCGATGTCGGCTTAAGTCAGGCGGCTCGTTCTTTGACACTTTTCTTTGATATCCCCTTTGATATCCCACCGTAGGGGCGTTGCACGCAACGCCCCTACGGTTTTTTTTGGGGGGTTGCTTGGGCGTCTCGCGGGCGAAACCCCCAAATCTCGATCGAGATTCTGCACGATTCCCTCAAGAATGATAGGATACAGAAGAAAATATTAAGTTTTGTAAGGAGCTTCTATGACATTATCCGCTGGTTCTGTTGCTCCCGACTTTACCGCCAAAGACACCAACGGCAACACCGTTAAACTCTCGGACTTTAAAGGAAAAACCGTCGTCCTGTACTTCTATCCCAAAGACGACACCCCCGGCTGCACCAAAGAAGCCCAAGGCTTCCGCGATTCCTATCCCGAATTCCAAGGGAAAGATATCGTCGTTCTCGGCGTCAGCATGGACGACGAAGCCTCTCACAAACAGTTCGCCGAAAAATACGGCCTGCCCTTCCAACTGGTGGCTGACGTAGACGGTGCCATTACCAAAGCCTACGATGTCGAAGGGGGCGGTTACGCCAAGCGCGTCACCTACATCATCGACAGCGAAGGCAACATCGCCAAAGTCTTCGACACCGTGAACACCGCCAGTCACGCCAAAGACGTACTCGAGTCCGTTTCCTAGTCGATCGACCGATCCCTGCAAAGAGCGAGGAATCGAGAGGTAGAATAGATTCAACTTCTCGATTCCTCGCGTTCCCTATGGGTGTTTTGACGTATTTCGGCCCGCAAGAAGTTCTCGTAAACCGACCCACCGTCCTCACGGGAACCTACGACCCGCAACAAATTGCGAAAGTCTCTGTCGCCGCAGAAGACAAGTATCCGCTGCCCGTCACCCTCAATCCCAGTCAGGGAACTTGGCAAATCCAGCTCGATCGCGGCTTCAATACTGCCGGACTGCGCTGGTTTTCCCTCAAGGGAACAGACGCCAACGGAACCGTTCTCGAGAACCATAAATTTTACCTCACCGTCAGCGAAAAACCCCTGGTCACGGCGGATTCGCTGCAAGTCCAAGTTCTCCAACAAACTTGGTTTAAAGCCGCACCCCAAGACTCCTCCAGTTTGGACGAAACCCAAAAAATTCGCGTCAGCGGCGGCACCACCCTCGAAGCCAATCGCTACAGCCTGCACAACAACCATATCGCTGTCGAACTCGACGATCGACTCTCCCCCGTCGGCAGCTTCGGCTATCTCTACCGACCCCACATCCAGCTTTACGTGGGCGGTTTGCCCCTGCAATTCGACGAAAACCGCCTTCCCGAAGCCCCGCCGGGAACTCATCTGTTATGGATTACCCGCGACACCAAAATTAAAACGAGTCCTCAGAGTTCGACGCTGCTACCGCCGACGCAGCAAGCGGAACTCCTCAAAGGCCAAGTCTTCTTTATTACCGGATACGCCTGCGTCAACGGACATTTCCGCGTCACCCTACAAGAGGGAATGGGAATTCCCGGTTTCGGGAACCTGGGCTATCTCTACCACCAGCACGTTGGCATTAATAAAAACGGCCAATGGCTCGAATACGACCCTCAAGCGGTCACGGTAACGATTTTACGGGATACGCCGCTGAAAAAACGCCCCACGGATTCGTCGCTGCTACCAGAATCGGAATACGTGCCGCTTCCCGCCACTCGCATTTACGGCGTGTCTAGCTACACCTGGGAAGCCAGTCACATTAAAGTCGCCTTGACAGAGAATTTCCCCGGTTTCGGTAATACGGGATATCTGTTTCCCGATTTCGTGGAATTCAAACGGGGAAACGACCCCCTGAGTCTGTCGCCGACGCTGGATTACACCGGACCGACGGAGGTCTTGGTTGGCCAACCCACCACGCTCTCGGGACGCTTCGATCCCGAGACGGTGACGACGGTGTCTGTGGTGGCGGAGGACAAACACGCGCTTCCGGTGACGATGAATCCGAGGGCGGGAACTTGGGCGGTATCGCTCGATCGCGGCTTTCAAGAAGCAGGGTTGCGCTGGCTGCGTCTGAAGGCCACTAACAGCAGCGGTGCGGCGGTAGACCACCAAATTATCTATATTACGGTCAGTACCGATCCCCTCACCCTCGGGGAAGAACTGACCATTCGGACGGTAGAGAAGACTTGGTTTAAAGTCTCTCCCACCGATGCCGATCGCCTGGATATCGACCAAGCCATCGAAATCCCCGCCGATACGGTTCTCCAGGTTCGCTCTTACGGTTACATCTACGGTCACTTACAGGTTCGCCTGAAAACCTCCCTCACCCCCGTCGGCGAGTTCGGCTATTTCTACGAACCCCACGTACAACTGAGAAAGGGCGATCGAATCCTCGTCTTCCAAGTGGCTAACATTCCCGAACAACCCCTGACGGGTCAACTGTTAGTCACCGAAACCACTCATATCAAAGTTTCCACTGAATCCGCCTCCAGTTTGCCCGCCAACCGCAAAACGCGACTGCTGCAAGGTCAAACCTTCGGCGTTCTCGGTTACGCCTCCATCGCCGGACATTTCCGCGTCACCCTGGCCGAATCTATCCCCGGTTTCGGCAACGTCGGTTACGTCTACGCTAACCACGTCGAACTCTTGCGCCAGGGGAAATCCGTCCCCTACGACCCCGAGGCGTTGACGATTACCATCCTGCAACAAACGGCGTTCAAACGTCGCCCCGTGGAAAGTTCGCAACTCCCCAGCAGCGACAAAACCACGCTTCCCCTGGGACGGGTTTACGGCGTTTCCAGTTACGCTACGGAAGCCGGACATATCAAAGCGTCCCTCACTGAAGAACTTCCCGGTTACGGCAACACCGGATATATTTTCGGCGAACACGCCTGGGTCCGTCGCGGCGGAACCACCATCGACCTGTTTCCGAAAATGCCCGATCGCAAGGAACTGGGGGTTCCCTACTTCTCGCAACGGGACAACCCCAGCTATTCTTGGGCCACTTGCAACACCACGGCCATCGCAATGGTGTTGTACTATTACGGTTTGCGTCCGACCTACAGCTCTCAACTCGAAGAAGAACTGTTTCAATGGATCGTGCAACGCTACGGCGTCGGGGCGCAAACGAACCACGCCGTCCTCTCGGAAATGGTTCGCGCCTACGGCTATCGTACCGTTTTCAGTACGAAACGCCGCTGGCGAGAAATCGATAAGGAAATCGCCGAAGGTCGTCCGGTGATTCTACCGGGGTACTTTACCGCAACGGGTCACATCGTCACCGTCATCGGCTACAGTCCCTCGGGACTCATCGTCAACGACCCTTGGGGCAACGCTTTGACGGGATACACCAACACCTACGGCGCCAAATTACTCTATCCCAACGCCTATCTCTTGGAGAAAGCGGGAACTGACGGCAACGTTTGGGCGCACTTTATTTATCCCAATTAATACGGAATCCGTTGCCGCTCAGAAATAAATATTCACGCCATCCCCCCAACCCCCCTTTGAAAGGGGGGCGAAGGGGGGATAGGGGGCGAAGGGGGGATAGTAGAGTTTGGCAAAAGGGCTGTTTGAGATTCGGATTCCTTATCGAAAAACTTGGGTTTAAAACCCCGTCCTTCTAGGACGGCTTTCTCTGATTCTCAATGTATTGCTTGAGAATCTCGACAGGTGCGCCACCAACGGATGACGCAAAATAGCTCGGACTCCACAAGGCATCTTTTTTGTATGGCTTTGGTAGTCCGGCTTGTCCGTATCTACGACTAGATACACCCTTAAGACTATTAACAATCTGAGAAACCGATAACTTCGGCGGATACTCAATAAGCGTGTGTATGTGGTCGCATTCGCCGTTAAACTCCAAAATTTCAAAATCCATTTTTCTGGCGACCGTGTAGAAGGACTTTTCTATCAATACCAGACCCTCTCGAGTTAGCACGGGTCTTCGATATTTAGTTACGCAGACTAAGTGAATCTTGAGGTCGGTGACGCTATGCCTGCCACGCCGAAACTGGGTTGCCATTCTCTGTTAACTTAGCTAATATATGTACAGACCTACTTTAACACGAGGCATGAAGGCTAGATATAAGTACCGCTTCTATCCGACAGACCAACAGCAGGAGAGCCTCGCTCAACTGTTCGGTTGTGTCCGTGTCGTATGGAACGATGCTTTGGCTTCGTGTAAGTCCGACAAATACCCTGGTTATAACACTTTATCTAAGGCGTTAACTCAGTCCAAAAAGACAGAGGAACGCCGTTGGTTAAAAGATGTTTCGTCTGTTCCGTTGCAGCAGTCGTTAAAGCAGCTAGACACAGCTTTTAAAAACTTTTTTGAATCGCTAAAAGGGAAACGAAAAGGCAAAAAAGTCAGTCAGCCCAAATTCAAGAAAAAGACAAAACGTCAGGCTGCTACTTTTACTAAAGCAGCGTTTTCGGTAAAAGGCGACGCAGTGTATCTCGCAAAAATCGGTGACCTTAAGCCGATTTGGTCTAGGAAATTGCCCGCAACTCCCAGCTCTGTCACAGTCATTAAAGACTGTGCAAACCGCTATTTTTTAAGTTTTGTTGTTGAGGGCAAACCCACTAACATCGAGGCTAAAAACCAAAGCATTGGCATCGACTTAGGACTTAAAACTTTTGCTGTAATGAGTGACGAAAAAAAGTCGAAAGCCCTGACTACTCGAAGTTAGACCGTCGAATTCGCAAACGGCAACGCAAATTAGCGCGTCAACAGAAAGGCTCGAAGCGGAGAAACAAAACCCGGCTTCGTATTGCCAAGCTACACAACAAAATCGCAGATACACGCTTAGATTTTCTGCACAAGCTATCAACTCAGGTCGTTAGTGAGAACCCAACTATCGTCCTAGAATCCCCCCTAACCCCCCTTAATAAGGGGGGAACTCAAGGGGGGATAGGAATGGTCAAAAATCGACGGTTAGCCCGTGCTATCAGTCAACAAGGCTGGCGAGAGTTCCGAACTCTGTGCGAGGCTAAATCGGAAAAGTTCGGGCGAGATTTTCGGGTCATTAACCGATGGGAGCCTACGAGCCAAGTTTGCTCAGAGTGTGGTTTTAAGTGGGGCAAATTAGACCTATCAGTGCGTTCGGTCGTGTGCTTGAGTTGTAAAACTGAACACGACCGCGACGAAAATGCTGCGAGAAATATAGAAACGGTCGGCATGGGGCATCGGCACGACCTTAAACGGACGGGGAGCGACTGTAAGACCTCTTCGGAGGCGAGTTGCTGGGAACCGTCAAGAATCACGCCCGGCTTCAGCGGGCGTGAGTATGTCAAAAACACCCCAACCCAAAAAAACCCCGGTTGGCAAGTCCAACCGGGGGAAAGCTCACTTTTCACGTTTGACGCTTGACGCTTTACTCTTCACCCTTGACTGACCTAAGCCCACCAAGGCGTTGCGCCCGTGCGGGGATCGAGAGCCGTCCAAGGGGCAACCCAGATGAGATCGTCGCGAACGGCGACTTTTACCAGCTTCAAGGGACGGTTCGCCGGACCGCGCAAGACGTTCCCCTGACCGTCGTAGCGGGAACCGTGACAGGGACATTGGAACTCTGCGGCGGTGTCGTTCCAAGGGAAGGTGCAGCCCAAGTGAGTGCAGTTATCCACAATGCCCATTTCGTTGAGTTTTTGACCCGGTTCCACGGTGAGATAGGTCGGTTCTCCCGCCAATCCCGCAATCAGGGCGCGGGTTCCCACGGGTTGGGACAGAATTTGCGAGGCGGGAATGATATTCCCGAGTTTGTCTTTGGCCACCAGTGCGCCACTTCCGTCTCCTTCAGCCGGGGGCGTGAAGTATTTCCCCACTGGGTAGGCGGCACCGCCGACGGCCGCCGCTACGGTCGCCCCCGTCAGGAAATTCAGCAGTTGACGGCGCGACATATCCGGTTGTTCGATCGGTAAACTCTCAGCCATAACTTTCCTCCTATATGGCACTGCAACGATATTTAAATCGCAAGTTGAGTTGTAATCCTCTCTGCGCCCGTCGTTAATTAATAAAATTTCCCATTAATAAGGCGGGCGATCGAGAACGAAATATCCAGAAAACGCGCCAGTTCGGACAGTATAAGCCGACTGGACGCCCTGGCGCGTCTGACAATTGGGATTGAGAACTTTTTGCAATCTACAAATTACTTTACAACTCTTCAGTAAAATTGTCAACAAGTGTAAAGAAGATCGTTGATAATTGACAAGTTCTCCCCCTCTCCCCATCCCCTCATCTCCTCATCTCCTCTACAACTGCCCGAGAGCCTTGTGCGTCTGGGGAACGACGCGCACGTGAGGGATGGTGCGTTTCATCATGGTTTGCCAAGCGAGGATGCGATCGGGTGAGGGGACGACGGCATCGCGAAAGGCGTCTTTGCGTAAGGCTTCGTTTTGCGCCCGTAATACGCCGTTGAGGGGAGTGACGGGTTGTAGGTAGACGGGGATTTCGGGGTCGATGCGGGCGATGAGATGGGCGACTCGTTCGAGTTCTTGGGCGAGGGTGCGATCGCACACGACGGTTTTCACGAATACCGGAACCTTCGCCTGGCTACAGTGTTTGAGGAAGGCTTCGTGTTCGGACCAGTGCATTTCACCGCTGGCGCTGGGAAGTTTGATGTCCATCCCGACTAAGTCGAGGTAAGGAAGGATAAGTTTGAGTTGTTCGGGGCGGTGGCCGCCAGTTTCGAGATAGATGGGAAGGTGGGTGCGATCGATCGCCCGAGGGAGAAACTCGGTTAAAAACGGGGCCTGTAACAGCGGTTCGCCGCCGGTGATGCTGATGCTGTCGTGGAGTCCTGGGCGGTTTTGGCGTTCGACCCAGGTTAAGAGGGTTTCGATCGAGACTGGGTTGGGATAGGTGTCGAAATCCCGCAAACCGGGGGTGCGTTCGACGCGGTAGGTGGCGGGTGCAAACCAGGTTTGGGCGCTGTCGCAATACAGACAGCGTAAGTCGCACAGGGCAAACCGAACGAAGATCTGTCGCGTTCCGACGTTGAGACCTTCACCTTGGATTGCAGAAAAGACTTCAATTAATCGGGCGGTGGTGGGGGCGGAGATCGTCATGGTCGGTGTGAGGTCGAAACAGGGAATCTTGGGAGGACTTGCCTGCGATCGATTGTGACACAGAAGGTAGGGTGAGGGGGCGATCGAACCGCGACAGGGAGCGATCGGTGTTGAGGGGAGATCGTCTCCATCTCTATTCGTCATTATTCGTCAATTGTCAGTTCGTCGCGACCAGCCCACCCACTCGCTCCCCTCTTTACACAAACTCGATAAAAGCAAGAGCGACTCAACTCTTCGTCCGCTCGCCAGTTTGGTGCAAATTCGGGTCTTGTCTCGAAAGTTTTTCGTATTATTACATACAACATCTGCACGCTTGCCGATCGCAAATCCATTATTTTACGTAAGTGGCAATTTGCAAAAATAGAATTTTACATAAATTTTACGTTTTTATATGGACATTGTGTGAGGCTTATGCCACATTATGCAAACAGCCGTTCTATTTTTTTGCGTAAATACACGGTGTTGTTAACGGATACATCGATGTCATCGTTAATTTCGGCAAAACAAGGAGGTATCAACAGTTGTCTTGCCATCGTCACGGGTTTTCACCACCTCTGACGGCGAGGCGAAAGTTGCGTTGGCGACCAATCGATCGCACCTATCCCTGAAGAAACCTGAAGTTTAGATTTCATATGGTTTTCAACCGTTTAACCCCTAGAGCCAAACCCCTAGAGCCAACTATGAATACCTTAAATTTTGTCGATGTCTACAAAAAATCAAGTAATGTTTGGGTGTTTATCCTGTTAGCGATCGCCATTTGGCTCGCGCATTTTTTACAAATCGGACAGTTTGGAATTTATTCAGACGATTACTTTCGAGTTGCCACAGCATTAGGCATGAGTGGCGATCGCGTTTGGCCAACGATTTTAGAAGAAGGATTCCGACAAGGACGACCTCTCCACGATGGATTAATTATCCTGTTTTCGTTTATAGGAGGAAAGCTCGGCGGCTTGTCTGTCATTTATGGCATCGGATTTATTATCCTAATGCTCAACTCTTGCTTGTTTTATACATTTTTAAAACGCATTCAACCTCGAGATATATTTGCCCTAAGCGGTGCGTTCGCTTTTGCGTTATTTCCTGCCGACCCCACAGAAATTTTCTTGACGCACTCTTTAGGGATTCAAACTTCTTTGACTTTATTTTTGATAGCCATTCACCTATATTTGTCCCATCAAAAAATCGCGTCTTATATAATTATAACATTGAGTTTGTTTACCTACGAAAAGCTTTTTCCTATATTTTTGATTGCTCCCTTACTGACAAAAAAATGGGATGTAAAATCAAAGAAAACCATCATCAAGCACGCGATCGTTTTGGGAATTATACTCGTCGCCGTAGTCGTTCTTCGCAAAATTACTGGAGAAAGTCGAATTGACGACCTCAATATGATTCACGCCGCTCGTCGGTCAATTCGGGACGTACTGTACGGACCGGTGACGAGTATGGGAATGTTTGTCTACCGCGCGATCGAAACCTTACTTCTTTGGGATTTCAGAACAGTTGACTTTAAAGATATCCCCAAAGCCAAATATATTTTTGTGACGTTAATTTGTCTGTGTACGGCGGGATTTACATATGTCTTATCTCGAATCAAGTCGAACGAATTTTATCAAGAACTCAACTCAAAGCAAACTTGGTCTAATCCAATTTTCTATTTACAATATCCCAGGTATTTTCAAGACATGGCTAAATTGTCGGGAATTGGACTGTTAGCCTTGGTTTTAGCCTATCCCTTAACTTTGACAACCTACGCTTATATTATTGACGGTCAAGAGGCGGGTCGCGCTCACGCCGCCGCGCGAATTGGTGCTTCTATTCTCTGTGCTTGTGTGTGGTCTGCGATTTGGTTTGTCGCCACAATATATCGTAAAAAAAACGATTGCCGCTGTGGGTTTACCGGGCTTCTTCTCGTTACTTATTGGATTTGGTATTATCGTCCAACAAAACTATAAGATAAGCTGGGACTATCAACAACAGTTTTGGACAGATTTAGTGGGAGTAATTCCAGAAAACCTTGATAATGGAGATGTCATCCTGGTTAAAAAAACTGCGTTGAAGCAGCCCGTTCAGATCGATGCTCGCGTGCAATTTTTTCCTAGAATTTTAGAACAAATTTATCAATTCCCCGAGGACTGGATGAATCCCCCGACCGTTTACGCATTGACCCCTAATTGGAAAGAAAATATCCTTGAAGGCGATCGCTTTGAATTAGATCGATCGACCATCATGAGCTTTCAAGAGGGTTACAACCGTCAGGTTCAAAGTACCGATGTCATTTTCTTGGAAAACCAACAGGGGAAATTAGTCCGCAGAACCCTCCCTCTCGTTATCGAGAATCGAGAATTTCCCTTAAAACTGACTCGAGGAGTCGAAAGAGCTTCTTTTCCGAAGGGTCATCTTTACTCCTATTTGATTTTCGAGTCAGAAGTCGAACCGTAATCTGGCGGTTGGCTTGAGTTACGGGGGGGGAAGAGGTACGAGATTTCCTAGCATTCGAGGCGATCGTGGGAACCCAACACAGCGATCGTCTCGCTAGAAGACCGCTTGAGTAAATTTTATTGCGTCTTATTGGGTTTACTCAATCGATCTAACCTACAATTATCTATTGTAATCCTCTTGAATTTGTGACAAAAACCTCAAATTAGACTTCGTAACGTCCTTGTATAAAAGGACGCGACAGGAGGAATTTTTATTCTAATTTTAGTTCTAATTGTATAGATCGCGTTCAATTTCCACGAATGACTTAGAAAAATTGGGATAAGCCGTAGGACTGGTTATACTTACATTCCGCAGCACTACAGATAGAGTGTTTTAGATGATTTTAGATCCAAATGTAGCGCCAGCCAACAGAGTTGTACTCTCGTGATGGTGTAGTAAATTAGTAAATTGTTTGAAATACTACATCTGGACTTGAACTGCGGAATGTAAGATCCCAGCCTAAAAATCTGGTCTAATTAATTTGCCCGATCTGTAAGCAAATCTGGAACGGATGTTTTGAAGTCTTTCGGATGACCTCTCTCTTCTGAAATCAAATCACGATCCTCTTGTTCGGTAGCATGGAATCGCGAACGATGCCGTTCGGAGACAAACTGTTCGGGATCGATGCCATCAAAGGTAGGCGGCAACCAAACTCTGACGACCAGTAAGGCTCCTAAGACCAAAAGAAATATACAGGCCACTAAAACCTGTATCCAAGGCGTTTCCAAGACGCCACGGACAATGATTTCCCGAAGCACAGAGACAATCGAAACTTCTACCGCCACACCGATAGAGACACGGTGTTCTTGCAAGTAGATAATTAGCAAGCGAAAGAGTTATACTAAGATGAGAAGAAAGAGAATGTCAGAGGTGACCGTTTGAAATTGTAGGGGGGGCAACAACGAAAGCATCATCTCCCGTAGTTGCAAAACCATAAAGCTAAACAGTCCCACACACAGACTGATGACAATCAGATCCTGAACTGTTTCTAAAAATCGAACAACATGGTGGCTATTGAGCCAGCGATACCAAGGAAGGGAGGTCGTTTTAGGTGTTTTCATAGGAGAAATGACTGGGTTAATGAGACCTAGGTTTTGCTCGATCGACTCGGCTCGATAAAGCCGAGAAGATTGGGAAATGTGGTTCAATCAAGTGAGAGATGCTCTGATAAGCTTCAGCGGGACTGAGGAAGAGACTTGGGGATGAGCGATCTGGCTAGCTTTAAGTATTAGCAATCGCGATCGACCTCGTTAGGAGATTTTTCGGCAAGATAGCAAAGGACTGGGACTCGCAAACCCACGTCTTCCTAGAGAGGATGGAGCCGATGGAGGGGCCGAATGTTAGAACGAGCATTGCAAATAGGGTTTGGAAGTCGCGACAACTGTGTTCTTCTGTCGTTTATCTATAAGTCACAAAAATATAAAAGCTTTTATTATATGAATTTTATTTATATAAAATAATGCCTGCTTAACTGAAGCTATCATGGGCGGGGTCATGTTACCTGGGGAAGTTGCGATCACGGGACAACGATGGCGTCGATCGCTCCTCCACGGTTCCATGACGCCAGCTTAGCGGTGCCACCTCCTCGTCGGCATTCCCGCCAGTGGGTCGAACGCGATCGCCCGATCTCCACCGATGCTATTGGCCAGGGACTCGATGGCTTGGGTGTTCGAGCTGTCTCCAGCCAACTGCAAATAAGGCAACGCCAAGGGACGCTGCGTCGTTCCCCATGAGACGATGGACGAGAGGGCTGAGGCGATCGCGCGGTTTCCCTCAACTCCCGTTCAATATGGCTATTTCTATACAATCTCAAGCCTAAAAACCGCGTAGCTTATGAGTGTGCTAGTTTTGCGACTCTCTCGCCACTTGTACAATCTTAATGTTTATCTGAATGTTTTCAGAAAGTTATGAGCATCACACCGCCTAATTCATCTACGATAACAGTCTTGGGACGACCGGCCGAGAAAGGTCGATGGTCGTTGATTCCTTTGGGAATGACTATCTTACTTTGCTTGGGAACGGTCTATTCTTGGAGCATTTTTAGAATCCCGTTACAAAACGAGTTGGGGATTAGTGCCACTCAAAGCATTTTGCCCTTTACCGTTGCTCTGGTTTTCTATGCGGCAACGATGCCCATTGCCGGCTTTTACATTCCTCGAATTGGAACCCGCGCGACCACAGCTATTGGTGCGATCGTCGTTGGCTTAGGCTATATCCTTGCCAGCTTTGCCAACGATGTTGGAGGCTTAGTTCTAACCTATGGCGTGATTTCTGGTGTCGGGATTGGAATTGTGTACGGTGTCCCTCTGATGGTCGCCTCCCGCTGGTTTCCTGAGAAAAAAGGATTGGCTGTGGGGTTGACGGTTCTGGGCTTTGGCCTTTCACCTTTTATTACTGCACCCCTTGCCAATCGACTCATCAGCGCCTACGAGGTTCGCCCCACTTTGCGCGTTCTGGGGATTGCTTTTATCGCAATTATTTTAGTCATCGCCTTGACGATGAAGTTACCGCCAAAGGGTTGGCAGCCTCAGCAAGACTTAGAAGCGTCTCATCAAATTTTCCCCATAACTTACCCCACAAATATATTTAAAAGTGGCTCGTTTTATGGGTTATGGTTTTGTTATGCGATCGCCACTTTTATCGGCTTGAGTGCAATTGGAATCTCAAGTCCAGTCGGGCAGGAAATCATCGAACTCGATTCAACTACGGCAGCCCAAAGTGTCTCGTTATTTGCGGTGTTTAATGGAGTCAGTCGCCCGTTATTTGGATGGTTGACCGATCGCTTTAAACCTCAAAAGGTCGCCATCTTTTCTTATGTGCTGATCTTGGTTGCTTGTATTGTGGCGATCGATGCTCAAGCGGGACAGCTTGTTAACTATCTCTTCGCGTTTAGCCTGTTGTGGTTCTGCCTTGGGGGATGGCTGGCGATGGCGCCGACGATGACGCTGCACTTCTTCAATCCTGACGATTATGCCCAAAACTACGGCATTATCTTTACCGCTTATGGTGTGGGTGGTTTGATTGGTACGTTAGTGACGGGTCGCATCCGCGATTTGTTTGGTACTTACAATTATGTGTTTTATCTGATGGCGTTGTTGGCGATCGTGGGTATTGTTGTCTGTAGCCTATTCCTCAAACGAGGTAGTGCGTCAGTGGACTCGGTATCAAATTGATATCTATTTTGATATCTATTTTGATGTCTATCTTGATGTCTATCTTGATGTCTATCTTGATGTCTATCTTGATGTCTCTGACGTGGGCGATCGCTCCCTCAGTGTTCCATGACTCCACCTCCACTGTGCCATCTCTTCGTCGGCGTTCCCGGTATTCGTTAACCCCCACAAACGAACCCCCCAACGCCAAACGTCGGGGGGTTCGCCATCCCCGGGACTAAGCCGGATAAATCCGCAGGCGGCGGTTTGGTTCGTCGCCGAAACTATCAGATTTCAAACGGTAGTGTTCGACGAGTTCGTGTTGCATTTTCCGCACTTTCGGCGATCGCGGTAACAACTCAACCGGTTGTCCCTTCGGAAGAACGATTTGTTCGACCGCCAATCGCGCCTCTTCCAAGGCTTCGATTTCGTCATCGCTGCCATTTTGAGTAAACAGGCGCAAATCGGCAACGTCGGGAACGCCGGGATCTTCCATCTTCAACAAACGGCGCAAGGCTCGCGTAATTTGCGGAACCGTACTCGATTTGATGAGATGGATGGGAATTTGTCGGGCTTTGGCGACGTGGCGCAGCTTAGAATGGTTTTTCAGATTCGATCGCAACGCCAACACCGCATCGGCACCGTCCAAATCCTTCGTAATCGCTACGGGCAATTCCAACACATCGATGGTTTGTTCGAGTTGCTGGCGACTGACGCCGTAAGGATACAAATAGAACAGTTCCTCCTCGTCAGAAATTTCGTTCCCAAAGCGATCGAACTGGGTCGAAGACCCCGAAAGAGACGCATCCAACAACTGCTCGAAATGCTTCTGAGGCGAGGTCGACGTAGGCATCGATCGCGATTTAGACCCCGATTTCGGCAGCGGTTGCATCCGCCCCGACGCCCGCCAACCTCGCGCCCCAGGCGGAGGATTCGGGGGAACCGCCGAGAGACTGTCCGGCAGTTCGTGGGTAATCGCCACTTGACCGTTTTCCTTCATCGTCCGGACTTGCGGGTTGGGATTGCGTCCCCGCAACAGCGTATCGACGGTATCGGCAACGCTTTCGTGAACCACCCAGCGATACCGTTCGAGCATTTCTACAGCGATGTCGAACGTAGGCGGCGCTTTCCGTTCGAGGACAGTTTTTTGAGTTCCCCGCCGTCGGGCTTCTTCGTCGCCGAGCGTTACCGATTGGATGCCCCCGATTAAATCCGCCAAAGTGGGGTTTTTAATCAGGTTTTCGATGCGGTTGCCGTGGGCGGTTCCCACCAGTTGCACGCCCCGTTCGGCGATGGTGCGGGCGGCCAGGGCTTCCAGTTCCGTGCCGATTTCGTCGATGACGATGACTTCGGGCATATGGTTTTCCACCGCCTCGATCATCACCTGATGTTGCAGTTCCGGGCGGGCTACTTGCATGCGGCGGGCGCGGCCGATGGCCGGGTGCGGGATGTCGCCGTCTCCGGCGATTTCGTTGGAGGTGTCGATAATCACCACTCGTTTGTCGAAGTCGTCGGCCAGAACGCGGGCGATTTCCCGCAGGGCGGTGGTTTTCCCGACGCCGGGTCGTCCCAGCATGAGAATCGACTGTCCCCGTTCTACGAGGTCGCGAATTAACCCGATGGTTCCGAACACGGCTCGTCCGACGCGACAGGTTAAGCCGATGATGTCGCCGTTGCGGTTGCGGATGGCGCTGATGCGGTGCAGGGTTTGTTCGATTCCGGCCCGGTTGTCGCCGCCAAACCGCCCGACGCGCTCGATGCACAGGTCGAGATCGGCTTGGGTGACGGGGGTTTCGGAGAGATATTCTGCTGCACCGGGAAATCGCGCTTCGGGAAGCCGTCCTAAGTCCATGACGATTTCGATGAGTCGATCGCGCTGAGGATGGCCGTTGAGCCGTTCTTGGATGTCCTCGGGCAGAATTTCGATGAGTCGATCGAGATCGTCGGTGGTGCGTTGGGTGGCTGCGTCTACGGGATCGTTTTGGGAACTGTTGGCAGCCGGATGGAATTCTGGTGAGGGGTCTTGGCGATCGGTTTCGAGAATGTCGGACGAGTTGGACGGATACATCGGATTGGAATTGACCATGAATATGTTAAAGGCAACAGGACTGACGAAAGGCAATGCTGGCGATCGATCGCTTTCAACTGGGTAATTTATGTTGAGAGACGAGCGATCGCGCGAGTTCGACGGCAGACCAGAGCAAATCTGGATGGTTTTCTAAATACATGGTGGATTCACCATTTTGATGTTCCAATCGCTCCAAAATCGGAGAGAGTAACGATCTCGCATAACTTCCATAGGCGACACCTGCTATATATTTAGCGGCTGATGGGGATTTTGGAAATTGTTTTTCCTCCGAACGGACAAAATTTAACGAGTTATTAAACAAGTTTAAAGATTTGAGTTTGGAGACGGTATGATGGTTAGTTCCACCTGCTAGTTGAACGTAACCGGGAAGGTCGGACTCGAGAACTTTTTGTCCGAATTCGATGGCGGCTTTGGTCGTTCCTTTGCCGATATCGCCGCTCATGGGGCGACCGTCGGTTTGCCAGATGACGGGGTAGGGTAAGGGTGACATCAGATCGTGGAGCGATCGCAGGTAGTCGAGGGTATCGACCCGGTGAGGACAACTGACCGCCACGGCTTTGAGGCGATCGACCCAGGGACGAACCGACCCCCACAACCGCCGAAAATCCTCGAACTGTCCCGGTTGGGTGTGAATTTCGAGGGCATCGACCCCCATTGACAACACCAGAGGTGCGACGCTGGCGGGGGTGGCCACGTAAGACCGGGTTTCGATAAAGCCGTAAGGGCAGATGGGGATACAGCGGCCGCAACCGTAACAGCGGCGATCGATAACACCGTTGGCATCGATCGCATCGGCAGGACACACCCCTTCGCAAGGACGGGAACAGTCGGGAGGACAGCGGTTTGGGTCGAATTCTGCTTTGCGAAAATGGGGGTCTTCGGCATCGTTGACGCTCACCATCAGCAGGGGTGAGGCTGTTTCGGCCAGACCACAAGCCGCGTCGATGCCTTCCCGCGCCGCTTCCACCACTGCCGGGTCTGCGGCCACGTCGATACAATCGGCGCCGGCCAGGGTATACGCCAGGGTTAAGTTACGGACGGCCGGCAGATGTTGGAAACTGGCTCCGCAAATGAGTTTGAACCAGGTTCCTTGTTGGAGGGATTGTAAGGGACATTTCAGGTTACTCACACTTATATGCTACTGTGTCGGCCTCGAAATGGGGAGAGTGCCTGAAAGCGTCTTTCCCATTGACCCGAGGCGCGATCAACCCTGCCTAACCTCCAGATCTGGGGGTTATACTCCATCCTTTTTCGATCGGCTAGGTTTCAAGAAGCCTTCACCTGAAATTCGGATTCCGTATTAGATCTCGCTTGTGTAATTAACATAATACAAGCATACTACACAACGAGATTGATGACAAGGGCAACGGGAGAACCGGGGTATACCCCTGGGATCGTGTCTCCCCAACCCCGTGCCGGGCCGACAACGGGCCCTTAGTGGTGTAGAAAAGTCCTGAAACCCTTTTTAGAAAAGATATGGCCGTATTAAAGGGTTGGCCCCAAAATCTCCGGCTTTATTAACACATTTTATATATTTTGTCAACAGCTAATCTCGACAAATGTTCTGCACCACTGAGGCAACAGGCCGAGGGAAGAATATCGAACAAGCGCCTGTTTCAAGCTGAATTCTGGGAACCGTCCGGCGAAATGGGAATTTCGATCGAAAAAGTCGTCCCCCGTCCGGGGGTAGACTCGCAGCGGAGTTGACCGCCGTGTTTCTCGACAACGATTTGATAGCTAATGGATAATCCCAACCCCGTACCTTTCCCAACCGGTTTCGTGGTAAAAAACGGGTCGAACAGGCGGTTTTTCACCGCATCGTCCATACCGCAACCGTTATCTGAAATAGAAATGACGACCCGGTGGGCGGGGGTGCGTTCGGTACGAATCGAAATCGTCGGGGGTTCTTCCGCGTCGAGGTCGAGGCGTCTGGCTTCGAGAGCATCGCAGCTATTGGCGATGACGTTCATAAACACTTGGTTCAGTTGACTGGCGTAGCAGACGACTTTGGGAAGGTCGCTGTAGTGGCGATCGATCTCGATTTCCCGTCGCCGACTGTCCCCTTTGAAGCGAGACTGCAAAATCAAAACCGTACTGTCGAGACCGTCGTGGAGGTTGACGGGTTTCATTTCCGCTTCGTCGAGACGGGAGAAATTCCGCAAAGACACGACGATTTCGCGGATGCGATCGGCCCCGATACGCATCGAATCGAGAAGTTGCTGGATGTCTTCGGCGATAAAGTCGAGGTCGATTTCCTCCCGTTTATCCACGATCGCATCCGTGGGCTGGGGATATTCCCGTTCGTAGGTAGCGATGAGGTCGAGGAGATCGCGAACGTACTCCTGGGCGGGGTGTAAATTGCTGTAAATAAAGCCGATGGGGTTGTTGATTTCGTGGGCGACGCCGGCCACCAACTGCCCCAAACTGGACATTTTCTCCGTTTGAATCAACTGGGCTTGCGTCCGTCGCAGTTTGTTGAGAGTCTGTTCGAGGGAGATGTTTTTTTGTTGGAGTTCTCGGGTTCGATCGCTGACTTTGCGTTCGAGAGAGGCATAAATAAGAGCGTTATCGAGAGCGATGGCCGCTTGGGCTGAAAGCACCCGCAACAGTTCGATACGGGAAGGGGTAAAGGCATCAGCGATGAGAGTGTTTTCCAGATACAGAATGCCGATGAGTTTGCCGCTGTGGAGAATCGGCATCGCCAACAGGGACTTGACGTCGCGATAGGTAATGTAAGAATCGTTAGAAAAGCGATGGTCTTGGTGAGTGTGGTTGACGATGGCATCGGAACCGGTGCGATCGACATAGCGAATCACGCTCAGCGGCACGTGGCCGTTGAGGGGTTTAGCTTGTAACACCATCACCTCCTCGTCGTCGATGCTGGCTTCCGCTTCGATGGCGAAGGACGTGGTGTCGCTGGGTTGCCGGGAATCCGCCTGAGACGGGGACGATTCCTGCTCCCTCGGTAACAGCAAACAGCCTTTACTGGCACCAGCGTTTTCGATGGCAATGCGCAGCAGCGTCGCCAGGAACTTATCGAGGACGATTTCACTGACGATGGCTTGCGTGGCTTTCATTAGAGACGCCAGGTCAAAGGACTGAGATCGATCGGAGTTCGACCCGACCGAAGCGGTGGTCGTGGTCGTCCCCTTGCCAGTCGTCGGCAACAACAAACCTAAATATTCCCGATCGAGGGCAGCCACTTTCGCCGCTGCGCCCCAAATTTGATAGTAATATCGGGCTTTTTTCAAATAGAGTTGAGCAAAATCTTCCTTTTCTAACTTTAACCAAAAGCGGGCGGCCAGCTCGCACCCCAAGGCGGCGTTTTGAACGAAGTCGTTATCCCAGGCGGCTTCGATGGCGCGGTCGTAGAGGTCGATGGTGGCCAAAGACGCCCCGTCCAGGCGCGATCGCTCCGCCTCCACCAGCAAATATTTATGTTGGAAATTTTCCGGACAGTGACTCGCCCAAATTTGCATTTGCCCTTGATTGCGTTGCAAAACTTGGCGATAGCGGTCTCGTTGCCACTCGTCGAACTCGTCCCAAAGCGCCGTCATGGCGAGAGAGTAATAAAAGCTATGTTCGGCCAGGTGAACGTATCCGGGGATGAACTCGAGGAGGTCGAGGGCGATTTCGGCGGCTTCGAGGGCATCTCGAGGGCGATCGTCGAGGAGGGCAATTTGGCTTTGTAAAATGCGATAGGTACAGAGAGCGAAGCCGCTTTGATGGCGTTGGCAGCGATCGAGATATTCCGCTTCCGTGGGAAGTTTCGCCTCGGACCGTTCGGCGAACGCCTCTTCTCCCAACAGTTGCATCGTCGCCAGTTCGATACCCAGTAGCGTATCGGCAGTCACTTGATTTTGGGTAGAGTTGGCGAATTTCAAAAACAAATTCAGCCGTTTCAACAAGTCCGGCAAGGGCATAGCGCGATAAAACTTGTTAATGGCACGGCCGTGTAACAGATATCCCGCATATTGCAGTTCCCCGCCATCGAGACCCGCTTGGTAGCCCGCATCGCCGATGGCTTGGGACGATCGAATCGGTTTGACCCAATGGTGAATGCAACTGTAATAGACGTGATACGCCTTGCATTGATAGGCCAGGTTGCCGAAGCGGTCGGCGGTTCCCATGGCCAGACGGCCGAACTCGTAGGCGAGGCGGTAGTCCTGAAACTCTGTAGCCAGGAGAATACCGTAAAAGGCAAATCCGGCAGAAGATTCGGCGGCCAAGCCGTATTCAAGGGACAAGTTCGTCAGTTGAGCGGCAACGACGGTCATTAACTGTCGATCGGTAATGTAGGTGGGCGGGAGCAATTTGTCGAGGAGTCGCAAGGCCACCCGAATCGTTTCGTCGGAGATTTCCCCATCGCGGACGATATCAGCGACGTCGCGGTGTTGCAAGTGAGCCTGCACCCGTTCCACTTCCGCCGCCAAAGCCGCATCGAAGTGGTCTTGAGGGAGGTCGATACCGAGCCAACTCAGGGCTTCTCGACCGACTTCGATGGCGCGATCGTACTGACCTTGTAGCGTATTTTGGACGATCGCGACCGTTTGGATTCGGGCTTTATCGAGGGGCGATCGAACCCGATCGAGTACCCGGTCGATGAGGGCGATCGACGCCTGAAAATCCCCATTGAGATATTCCGCCTGTGCCAGTTGTCCGTACAACTTCAGCATCAACTCGTAATCGCACTCCCAACTCTGCGGGGGGATACAGGCGATTCCAGTCCGCAAATACTGACAGGCGGCCGCGTAAGCCGTCGCCTCTAAAGCCCGGTCTCCCGCCTCGCCGTTGAATTCCGCCAGGCGGCGGCGTTCGGCCGGGTCGTCGATGAGGTCGAGGGCGACATTGAATCGATCGACCAGTTCAAAGATGCGGTCCTCTCGTTCCGCCGGGGACAGGCTCTCGTACAACATCCGTCCCAAGCGCAGATTGAGTTGTTTTTGGCGTTCCGCCTCCACCTGGGACATAGCCGCCTGTTGAATGCGATCGTGGAGAAACTTAAACTGAAACGCCTCCGCTCGATCGACCAAACTGGTATCGCCGATGGACTCGGCCGCTGCCACCTGCACGATGGGGCCGGCACTGATGGCATCCCCGAGATCGCGATAGGTATCTAACGGAGACTGTTCGGCTAAAAACGAAAGGGTTTTCAAATCGAAGCGGTTGCCGATACAAGCAGCCACTTGCAACAACTGTTGCGCCGCCGGCGGTAAAAAGCGCACGTTCGAGAGCGTCAGTTCCACCACGTTGTCGGTGATGTCCCGTTCCTCAATTCGATCGAGATTCCACTGCCACTGTCGGCAGTAGACATCGAACACCAAGAGTTTTTCCCGATACAACGCTTGTAAGAACTGATGGATAAAAAAGGGATTTCCCCGGGTTTTCCGGCACACCAACCGGGCTAAAGGCCGCACTTCCAAAACCGGACGCTGTAACGTATCGCCTATCAAGCGAGCCACCTGTTCTTCCGTCAGCGGATGCACCGCAATCCAATTGACGATCGCACCGCGATCTTCGATTTCCGCCAACGTAACCGCCAGGGCGTGAGACCCATTAACTTCGTTATCCCGATACGCCCCAACAACCAACAGATAGCGATCGTCTTCATCCGTCACGATCGACTCAATCAGTTTCAGTGTCGCCCGGTCAGCCCATTGCAAATCATCGAGAAACAACACCAGAGGATGTTCCTTACGACAGAACACCCGCACGAACTTTTGGAACGCCAAACGAAAGCGGTTTTGAGCTTCCGTCGGGTCGAGGTCGCCCAAAGGCGGCGGTTCCCCGACGATGGCTTCGAGTTCGGGAATCGCATCCACCACAAAACGAACGTTGGCACCGAGGGTATCTCGAATCTTCTGCGTCCACCGTTGCAGTTGCCTCGGACTTTCCGTCAGCAGTTGTCGCACCAGGGCGGTCAACGCCACCGTCAGGGCGCTATAGGGAACGTTACGCTGAAGTTGGTCGAATTTCCCCGTGACGAAATAGCCCCGTTTGGCCGTGACGGGTTTTTGCAGTTCCGCCACCAAAGAGGATTTCCCGACCCCAGAATATCCCGACACCAGCATCAGTTCTCGCGACCCGGCCGCCACGCGATCGAACGCCGCCAAAAGCGAATGGAGTTCAGCTTCCCGGCCGTAGAGTTTCTGGGGAATTTGGAACGTTTCCGGGGCGTCTTGTCGTCCCAGGGGAAACGGTTTGACAGTTCCCCTTTGGCGCCACTGTCGCCAACAAGTTTCCAAATCGGCGGCTATACCTTGAGGACTTTGGTAGCGGTCTTCGGGAGATTTGGCCAGCAGCTTGCAGACGATGGCGTCGAGAGGTTCGGGAAGGTCGGGGTTGAGATAGCTTAACGGAGTTGGCGGCTTAGCCAGGTGACAGTGAACGAGTTCCAAGTCGTCCTGTTTGACAAAGGGAGGACGGCCGGCGAACAGTTCGTACAGAGTCGCCCCCAGAGAATAGAAGTCAGTGCGGTAATCGACGGGGCGGTTAGTGCGTCCCGTTTGTTCGGGGGACATATAGGCTAAAGTGCCTTCTAACCCCTCGGGACTGGCGAGAGCGGGATTTTCTATCGTGGCACGGCTGGAGATGCCGAAATCGATAATTTTGAGCTGCCCGGTCTCGCGGTTATAGATGATATTGGCGGGGTTTATATCTTTGTGAACGATTTTTTCCCGGTGAACTTCTGCCAGGCTGTTGACGATTTTCAGGCCAATTTCGAGGCGAAGCTTCAAGGAGAGGTGATGGGTTTCGAGGAAAGTTTTGAGGGAAACCGCGCCGATATCTTCAAATACGATAATGAGGGTGTTTTTGTAAGGGATTAAGTCGTAGGCCCGAACGACTCCTGAGAGGCAGAGAGACCGGGTGATTTCGTATTCTTGTTTATATCGCAGCAGTTCTCGGGCGGTGGGAAAGTCTTGTTTGAGTTGTTTGAGGACGACGGGCTGTCGATCGTGACGCCGCACCCCCCGAGAGACCAGGGAGTGAGGACTTTCGTAAATTCGATCGACAATTTCGTACTCAGGAAACACGCGCAGACAGTTGATAGTTAATGTTGATAGTTAATAGCGAACAGCGAACCGTGAAGACCCCATCTTCCCATCTCCCTATCTCCTGACCTCCGGTTGTCCGAGGGTGGTTAGATATAATACCGCTTCGTCTTCGGGAATTCCGAGAATGTCGTTAACGCGATCGTCGAAAAATCCTGCAATACCGCTAACGCCACAGCCGAGATAGATGGCAGCGAGGTTGAGGCGCTGACCCAAGTGGCCGGCGTCGAGGTGCAGGTAACGATAACATCGATCGCCGTATCGATCGACCGCTTTGGTTAAATCGGCCGTATGGAACAGAACTGCTGCGGCGTCTCGGCCTAAATCTTGTCCCAAACACAAAAAATGGAGTTCTCTTCGGAAATTCTTAAAGCGAATTTGTCGCAATTCTCGAGCTTTTGGCGCATAGTAATAGCAGCCTGATTCTAACCCGTCGATGGCAGAGACGGCAACAAAGATTTGGATTAAGTCTAAGTCGAAATAGTCAGGATCGTTGTCTAAACCGAAACCGACGTAACCTTCGGGATGATAGGTAAAATCGAGCAGGGCTTTGAGTCGATCGAACCCTAAAGCACCGCCAGTATAGGCACGAGTCGATCGCCGTTTGAGAATCGTCGTTTCTAAGCCGCTTAAATTCTCTCCCCAGTCGATGGGGGGCGTAACGGTGGAGACTTTGGAACAAAAGGGAAAATTATATTTGTCCTCGCTAGAATCCGGATTGCGCTTGGGGGTCGGAAGTTCCGTCTCGATACAACTGGCTTGATGTAAATAGCCCAGAAGAGCGCCGTCTTCGATTTCGGGATAGTTGGTGTCCGTGGGCGACGGTAAGGCGGCCGGATAATGGGGTAAATGTTGGTCGCGATCGCACAAATCCGCCAGGGGAACCACAGAAATCGTCCCTTCTTCCTCAGAATTGAGATAGAGCAGTCGGTTTACCCCTTCATCGCCAAAGCCACCGATGAGGTGAGCGCGATAATCGTTTAAAGATGCTGCCAGTTCCAGGTTGCCCAGTAAATGGCCGGTGTCGAGGTGGATGCGACGATAGGCGCGGTCTTGATACCGCCATGCGGAACGGAAAAAGACGGCAGTCGTGACGAGGGCGAGACAGGTGTTTTCCAGGGCGGGATGCCAAAAACAGCTTTTTTGCAAGTCTTGCCAGGGATTGCTATCCCAAAAGCACAAGAGGGAATGGTCGCGGCTTTGGTAGTTGTAGAGTCCCGGCGGCAGTTCCGGCGTACCTCGGGAAATCAGGTAAACTTCCGCCGGATAGAGTCCGCCCGCCGAAGGAGCTGCCCGTAACAGCAGGTCCTGACTGCTGAGGGTGGGAATGCGGGCGGTAACGCCATAGGTGCAGTACAGGAGTCGAGACAGTCGTTGCCAGTTTTCATCCTCGGTATCGGCGCTCAGGTAGGGTTTGAGATCGATCGACGTGCCGAGTTTGTATTCTTTAAAGGGAACCGGCGGACGATCCCAATCGATATTGGGAACCTTTTGACCGATGGTCTCCGGATGGTATTTCGTCCGTTCGTGATAGTGTTGGGCGATCGAATCGCGATGTGTTGACATAAAGGTGGATAGAATGGCGACGACTTTTCTCGATTTTTACATTTGGCTGGAGCCTGCCAAAACGGTTTCCCTCTTCAATTGGACGAAAGATTAATCACATATACTGCATTTTGTCAAGGTAAAACGCGGAGAAATTTAAGAGAATTGAAGAGGATTTGCGATCGTTAAGTAACCCTTAAGTTTTATGAACTTGGCTTAATACATATTAAAATTTCTGGACTGCATCGTTGAGTCAAACCAAGCGTCAGTAACGTGACGATTTCAGACAAGCAGTTAGGCTGCCAAAAATCTAGTCCCTTTTCCATGCGACGGGTACGCGCTTTAGACCTTCTCGCCGCCTATCGGAATGGCGATCGACACTTTCGCTATATCAACTTAAGCGAATCCGATCTATTTGCGGCCGACCTGCGCGATATCGACTTAACCGAAAGCGATCTCACGTCGGCTTATTTACCCTATGCCAACCTCTCAAAAGCCTGTTTGTACCGCGCCCGCCTGTTCCAAGTCGAACTCGGCGACGCCAAACTCTACCAAACCAACTTAACAGCGGCAGACTTGCGCCGCGTCAACCTAACGCGGGCGAACTTACGGGGGGCGGACTTGCGGGGGGCGGACTTGCGGGGGGCGGACTTACAAGGTGCCGACCTTCGAGAGGCCGATTTAACCGAAGCCGACCTTCGAGAGGCCGATTTCAGCCGTACCCACTTAGAATTCGCCCGATTTGTGGGGGCAGACGTTCGAGGATGCAGCTTTTTCCGCGCTCGGGAATTAAATTTAAGCGGCGCGAGACGAGATTCGACCACCATCCAACCAGACGGATATCGATCGAACTTTCCGTGACGCGGTAACCTCCGAGATCCCGTAACAGCCTTGCCGACAACAAGACTCGGGAAGGAAGCCGTTCCCCGTTGCCTATTCCCCGTTCCCTCTTCCTGGTTCCCCGCTGGTAAGGATTTCCCGGTAAACGTCTCGCAGCGTCGCCCCTTCCGCCAGCCTGTTTCGCCAGAGTTCCCAACTTCGATCGTCGAGATCTCGGTCTAACAAATCGCGATAAATCTCGTTGAGGCGTTGTTGCGTTTCCTCACTCTCGGCGACAGCGCGACGCACCTGGGGTAAAGGGGTTCCAGCAACCAGTGCATCCCCCCACCGCTGCAAGTCGGCCGCCTCTGCAGCCCGTCCGAGAACCTCGCGATAAACCCGATCGATATCGTCGTAATAGTCAGAGGGCTGGTCTGGCGTGCGGTTGCGAATATAAGTTTGCCAGTCAAATTCGGAGTATGGCTGGTTATAATACCGTAGCCAATCTCGATCGAGACACAAGACGAACCCCTCTTCTTGCTGGCATAGAGTTTGGGTTCGTCCGGGTGTCGCGCTGCTGGCGATAAAGCCCAAAGTGGCAACGCTCCACAGGAGCCATTTCGTCAACGCCAGCCCCCCCAGCTTTCGAGATCGATCGTCGTTTCTAGGGAAATCCATGAAGTCATACCTTGCTGCGGCAATTCAAATGACCAGTGTGCCGAATTTGGAGAAAAATTTGGCACAAGCAGAAGAACTCATCGATTTAGCAGCCCGTCGCGGTGCGGAATTAGTCGGGCTGCCAGAGAACTTTTCGTTTTTGGGCGAAGAATCCGACAAAATCGCTCAAGCTGAAACGATTGCCAAAGCAAGCGTTGCGTTTGTCAAAACCATGGCGCAACGCTATCAAGTCACCATTTTAGGCGGCGGGTTTCCCGTTCCCGTCAACGGCAAGCAAGTGTACAACACGGCGCTGTTGGTCGATGCCAGCGGAACGGAACTCGCCCGCTACCACAAGGTTCATCTTTTCGATGTTAACTTACCCGACGGCAACACTTACGAAGAGTCCAGTACGGTACAAGCGGGAACGCAACTTCCCCCCGTCTACGCTTCGCAGGACTTGGGAAATTTGGGCTTGTCGGTGTGTTACGACGTGCGGTTTCCGGAACTGTACCGCCATTTATCGTTAAACGGGGCGGATTTACTGTTCGTTCCGGCGGCTTTTACCGCCTACACGGGGAAAGACCACTGGCAAGTTCTGTTACAAGCCAGAGCCATCGAAAACACCTGTTACGTTCTGGCTCCAGCTCAAACCGGCCGTCATTACGGATTGCGCCACTCCCACGGTCACGCAGCTATTATCGACCCCTGGGGAACGGTTCTTTCGGATGCGGGAACGAAAATCGGCGTGGCGATCGCAGAAATCAACCCCCAACGCCTCGAACAAGTCCGCAGTCAAATGCCCTCGCTGAAACATCGGGTATTTGCCTGATGTTGAGGTGTTGACATCCTCCCCGGCCTAAAGGCGCGGGGATTCCCAGACCTCACGATCTGAG
>NZ_JBNGCO010000034.1:0-41292 GCF_049974805.1 Baaleninema sp. | reverse complement strand
ACGGAGACTCGTAGAACGATGAATCCCCCTGCCTTTAGGCGGGGGAGAACGTCAAAAGAATCTTTTTAACAAGAATCTTTGGAGTTCGAGATCGAACAAGACATCTCGAATCTTTTTGATTTCGCGTTGGATTTCACGTTTTACTTGGCGTGTTTCCAGGCTCTCCAAACCGCGTATCCCAGTAACGAGGTCGATCCCAACGCATAGGCCGGACCGCTGGGAAGTCCCGCAAAGGCCAACGCCAACCCGCCCACCCACAGGGTCAAGGCATAAATCAACAATACCGTGAGACGGTGAGACAACCCCGCATCCAGTAAGCGGTGGTGGAGATGTCGCTTGTCGGCGGCGAAAGGAGAAATCCCGTTACGAAGTCGATCGACAATCACCGCCGACATATCGAAAATGGGAACCGCCAGAATAATATAGGGCAGTAACACCGCCGTCACTGCCGCACTTTTCACCAATCCAATAACGCCCACCCCCGCCAGAGTAAAACCGAGATAGTACGCCCCTCCATCTCCCATAAAAATCTGAGCGGGATTAAAGTTGTAGCGGAGAAATCCCAACGCCCCCCCAGCTAAGGCGGCGGCGATTAAAGCGGCGGCGGGTTGTTCCATAAACAAACTCACCACCAGCATCACCACCGCTGCAATTCCCGAGACGCCAGCGGCTAAACCGTCTAATCCGTCAATCCAGTTGATGGCGTTCGTCATCCCCACCAGCCAAATCACCGTGACGGGTAAACTCACGGCGTCGGCGAGTTCCACCACGCCCAGAAAGGGAATCGATAAAAACTCGATGCGAACGCCGCAAATGGACCAAACTAAGCTGGAGACGAGAACTTGGAGTAACAGCCGAGTGACGGGAGAAAGGCTGAACAAATCGTCCGCCAAGCCGATGATGAAAAAGAACAAGCCGCCGATGGTGACGCCCCAAATTTCGTATTCCGAGGCGGGATCGAGGATTTGTCCGTCTGTGTCGATAAATCCCCCCAGTCCCCAAACTAACAGAAGGGCGACGAGGGTTCCCAGGAAAATCGAAACGCCGCCCAACCGAACCATCGGGCGATCGTGAACTTTTCGATCGCCCGGAAGATCGACTCGTCCGCTTCGCAATCCGATCGCTTTCACGATGGGCGTTGTAACGAGAACGACAGCAGCCGAGACCAGAAATGCGAGAACGTGATACAGATGTTGCGGCATCTGAAATGTTGGGGGGACGAGATCGCGCTTAGTGTACCGCGATCGAGGGAGATCGCGCTATAAAAAAACCGAGTGTAAAATTGACGCGGGTCACTTTTTGCGTCCAATTTGCCTGAAAAAAAGGGCAGCCCGCAAGACTGCCCAACAACTCTGTTATCGCGAGAATTTAGGTTACGCCAGAGCCGCAACCGGAATCCGTAAATGTGGATACAACGGGAACCGCTCGCATAAGGTAGCGACACGCTGACGGCATTGTTCGGCGATCGCCTCATCTTCAGGGTTCAACAGGTGATCGGCGATAATATTGGCGATTTCGGTAAACTCTTCGCTGCCCATGCCCCGAGTGGTCATGGCCGGCGATCCCAGACGCAAACCGCTGGTGACAAACGGCGATTCAGGATCGAAAGGAACGGTGTTTTTGTTGGCGGTAATATTAATATCGCTAACCAGGGCGTCGGCTTTCTTACCCGTCATGCCGATCGATCTCAAGTCTAGCAACATTAAATGGTTGTCGGTGCCATCTGAAACGATTTTTAACCCGCGATTTTGCAGTTGCGCGGCCATGGCTTGGGCGTTTTCGATGACTTGGGCGGAATAGGCTTTGAATTCCGGTTTCAGGGCTTCGCCAAAGGCCACGGCTTTCCCGGCGATAACATGCTCTAAAGGACCGCCTTGGCTTCCGGGGAATACTGCTTTGTCGAATTTTTTACCCAAATCGGCGTCGCGGGTCAAAATCAAGCCGCCGCGAGGTCCGCGAAGGGTTTTGTGAGTGGTGGTGGTGACGACATCGCAGTAAGGGATGGGGTTGGGATGGTGTCCCGTCGCCACTAACCCAGCGATGTGGGCGATGTCCGCCAGCAGGTAAGCCCCCACTTCGTCGGCGATTTCGCGGAATTTATCGAAGTGGATGGTTCGGGGATAGGCTGAGTAACCGCAGATGATGAGTTTGGGGCGGTGTTCTAAGGCCAGTTCGCGAATTCGATCGTAGTCGAGTTGTTCGGTTTCCTGGCTGACGCCGTAGTGTTGGACGTTAAACCATTTCCCCGAAACGTTGACGGGGGAACCGTGGGTGAGGTGTCCGCCGTGAGACAAGTCCATCCCCATGATGGTGTCGCCGGGTTTGAGGAGGGCGAGGAACACCGCGAAGTTGGCTTGGGCGCCGGAGTGGGGTTGAACGCTGGCGTGGGCGGCGCCGAAGAGTTCTTTGGCGCGATCGATGGCCAATTGTTCGATACCGTCGATGAATTCGCAACCGCCGTAGTAGCGTTTTTTCGGCAGTCCTTCAGCGTATTTGTTCGTCAGTACCGATCCCTGGGCGGCGAGAACGGCGGCGGAGGTAAAGTTTTCGCTGGCGATGAGTTCGAGGTGATCCCGTTGTCGTTGCAGTTCGCGTCCGATGAGATCGGAGACGGCGGGATCGGTAGTCGCGAGGAAGTCTAAGTTCGTCTGAGTCATAGTTTCGGGTTTCTGACGATTGGGCAGAGGAAGGTGTTACGGACGAGACCGGGCGATCGAGCGAAAAACTCGAGGTCGAGAGCTTGCAGAGAACCACTTCGGAGCGATCGAGACTCTCCCACCTTCTCAACGCCTCCAAATTTACTATTTTACCTTGTTTGTGTGTGGCAAGGAAGATGAGGTGATGGGGTGATGAGGTGATGGGGTGACACGGCTCGCTGTTCGCTGCTCCCTGTAAAAGTCGGCGTCTACAATGGAACTAGGGCAATTTAGCCAGAGTCGGAGGTGTCGGAAAGATGCTTGTAATTTTGATGGAGGATCGCGTGCTTCCCCCTTGTCAAGTGTGCCAAGGTTGTTTGCTTGCCGATCGCAACGGACAACCCCGGTGGCACCACGGAAAACTTGACTGCGGACACGCTGTCGGGAAACTCAGTGACAAACATCCCAATCGATATGAGTGCATGATGGGATTTTCGATCGCCGATATCGATTAATCTTTTTTAATCTTGTCGTTTTTTTCCTGGGTGCTGAAATCACAGATTTTCCGGTTTGACCGGGTTTCTGCATCAGTCCTCAACCGTTACTCAACCGTTAAATCCACAAAAAACTATAGCAACCATAGAAAACGCCCCCACTCGATCGCCCGTTTGCGACAACAGGGGGGGCGTATTTTAACCGTTATATCTGGATATTTCGACCAACACGATCGAACCGAAACCTCGATCGAGCCTCGAGGCGTCCAGTTGAGAACAAGCGTTCTCTACGAGCTTACACAGTAAATCTTGTATCGACAACGAGTCCCATCTGTATAAATACAGATGTCAGGTGAGAGTGACACTCTCGGGCGATCGCTCGAAGCTCTTTCCCTGGGGTACTCGTTCCCTTTTATTTCAATAAGTACAGATTATTTTCTGTATTAAAATTTAATATATTGCAAAAAAAGTTTGCATAACTTCATCTGAGTCCATACAATGGAGTCTAAGACATAAGTATATATGCTCATTTTAGATCGATGACACAGTTTCCTTGGCTCACCGCCATTCTCCTCCTGCCCCTCGTGGCGGTCGCCGCCGTTCCGATTTTGCCAGATAAAGGAGGCAAAACGCTACGTTGGTACACCCTGGGCGTAGGACTGGCCGATTTTGCCCTGATGCTCTATGCCTTCGGACGATTTTACGACTTTGACGACCCCAGCTTTCAACTGGTGGAGCAAGTGTCGTGGATTCCCCAACTGGGTTTGAACTGGTCTCTGGCAGTGGACGGACTCTCCGTTCCGCTCATCGTCCTCACCGGACTGGTGAACGTTCTGGCAATCGCGGCCGCCTGGAACGTCGATCGCAAACCCCGTCTTTTCTATAGTTTAATGCTCGTGCTGCTGAGCGCCCAGATCGGGGTATTCGCCGCGCGAGATACGCTACTGTTCTTCCTGATGTGGGAAGTAGAACTGGTTCCGGTGTATCTCCTCGTCTCCATCTGGGGCGGCGCCAAGCGTCTGTACGCAGCCACCAAATTTATTCTCTATACCGCACTAGCTTCTATCTTTATCCTGGTTGCCGCCCTGGCCATGGCCTTCTACGGCGACACCGTAACCTTCGACATGGCGGAACTGGGAGCCAAACACTTCCCCGTCGCCTTCCAAATCTTCACTTACGCAGGCTTGTTAATTGCCTTCGGCGTGAAGCTGCCCATCTTCCCCCTCCATACCTGGTTGCCCGACACCCACGGCGAAGCCTCCGCCCCCGTGTCGATGATTCTGGCGGGGGTGCTGCTGAAAATGGGCGGTTACGCACTCATCCGCCTCAACGTGGAAATGCTGCCCGACGCCCATATCTACTTCGCCCCCGCCTTGGTGATTTTAGGGGTTGTAAACATCGTGTACGGGGCGCTGACGGCGTTCGCCCAAGACAACCTGAAACGTCGTTTGGCCTGTTCCTCCATCTCTCACATGGGCTTCGTCCTCATCGGTATTGCTTCCTTCACGGATGTTGGTATGAACGGTGCAGTCCTGCAAATGCTGTCCCACGGACTGATTGCAGCGATGCTCTTCTTCCTGGCTGGCGTCACCTACGAACGGACTCATACGCTTTCGATGGAAAAAATGGGCGGTTTAGCTAAAACCATGCCGAAAACCTTTGCGTTGTTCACCGCTGGCGCGATGGCGTCCCTGGCACTCCCGGGAATGAGCGGTTTCATCGGCGAACTGACGGTGTTTATCGGTATCTCCTCCAGCGACGCTTACAGCAACATCTTTAAAGTGGTGGTCGTGCTGCTGTCGGCGGTGGGACTGATTGCAACGCCGATTTACTTGCTCTCGATGCTGCGTAGTGTGTTCTACGGCAATGAAACGGGTATCGAAATCGATTCTTGGTTGGATGCCAAACCTCGGGAAATTGTCATCACCGCTTGTCTGTTGCTGCCGATTATCGGAATTGGTTTCTATCCCAAAATCGCCACCCAAACCTACGACGTGAAAACCACCGAGGTGGCGGCCGAAGTTCGCAACGCTTTACCGGTGTTCGCCCAACGTCGCCAACAGAACCAACTGTTCTCGGGCGGTTTGTTCGCTCCCGAAACGGCAAATTCGCAAGGATTGTTGAGTGTCGCCGATTTAGGAAAAGGCGCCTAGGGGTTCGATCGCTTTCTTTCAATATTGCTCTCGAGGCAATTTTCTCTCGATGCAGAATATGCCTCTCTCGATTTCGAGGGAGGTATTTTTTTGTGCCAGTGCCGCCAATTTCAAGCTGTGCGATTCGCTATGCTGGATGGTTAAGCAGCTTTTTCGATCTATCGTGAAATTCGATCGATTCCAACCGAATTACTCTGCTGTCGAAATCGCGTTAATTTACGCCATCATCGGCAGTTTGTGGATTGTCCTGTCCGATCGCGCCATCGATGCCGTTTTTGAGACGCCTCATATCGTCACCGAACTCCAAACCCTAAAAGGCTGGGGTTTCGTGTTGGTCACGAGTTTACTTTTATATGGGTTGGTACGGCGGAGCGTTCGATCGCTCCAACGCAGTTACAATTTGCTTTACACCGTCCTCGAAAGTACCACGGACGCCATTTTTGCCAAAGATATCGAGGGGCGGTACGTCCTGGCGAACTCCGCCAGTGCCAGAGCCTTAAAGCTCCATCTCGAGGAAATGCTCGGCGCCACCGATGAGGAGCTGTTGGAGGCGGAAACCGCCCGTCAAATCCGCCAAAACGACCGACAGGTTCTCGCCCGAGGAGGCACTCAGCTATTTAAAGAAAACGTTCTCGTCGAGAACCGACCGACCACCTTTCTCACTACGAAAGATGTTTGGTACGACCCTCGGGGTAAGGCCATCGGAATTATCGGCATTTCGCGAGACATTACGGAAATCGATCGAGCGCGTCAAGCTCTGGCTGAGTCGGAACGTCGCTATCGGCTGTTGTTCGAGTGCCACCCACAACCCCTGTGGGTTTACGACCTGGAAACCTTGGCATTTTTAGCCGTCAACCATGCGGCGATCGATGCCTACGGATATAGCGAAGCGGAATTTCTCGAGATGACCATCGCCGACATTCGCCCCTCGGAAGACGTACCCCAGTTACTCGACAACGTGGCTCAGGTGGGGGAGGGAATCGATCGCGCGGGACTTTGGCGACACATCAAAAAAGACGGCTCGACGATCGATGTTGAAATTACCTCCCATCCGCTGGAATTTGACGGACGCCGGGCTGAAGTCGTCCTGGCTAACGACGTGACCGAACGCTTAGCCGTCGAACGCCGCCTCGAACGTTACGCCTTTTGCGATTTGGTGACGGGACTGCCCAACCGCAACAATTTTTTAACCTATGTCGAACGGGCGATGACGAGGGTGCGACGGCGCGAAACTTCCCAGTTTGCCGTGTTGTACCTGAGTTTAGACAATTTCGTGCGGCTGAAATTCAGCCTCGGTCACGATCTGGTGGAACAAATGCTCGTGCAAGCGGCGACGCGCCTGGGGTCTGTTGTTCCCGAAGCGGTGGTGACGCGGGTTGAAAGCAACGAATTCGCCGTTCTCCTTGAAGCAACGCCGTCGGACATCGACGCCAGCGCAGAACGGATACAGGCGTAACTGTCCCAGGAATACGTTATCGGCAACCACGAAATCTTTACCGATGTCAGCCTCGGAATCGTGTTCAGTTCCATGAGGTTCGATCGACCCGAAGACTATTTGCAAGCCGGAGATACGGCGATGCACCGGGCGCAACTGTCCAAACGCCACCGGGACTGTTTGACCTTTACCCCGGCCTGGCAAGAAGAAGCCAGACGTCGCATCGAACTCGATACCGCCCTGCGTCGGGCGTTGGAACGACGAGAATTTCAACTGCACTACCAACCGATTTTCGAGTTGGAATCGCGGCAACTGGTGGGATTCGAGGCGTTGGTGCGCTGGTACAGTCCTCAGCGAGGTTTGGTGTCGCCGAACGAGTTCGTTCCGCTGGCGGAGGAGACGGGGTTAATTGTCATTTTGGGAGAGTGGATTCTCGAGGAAGCCTGTTGGCAGTTGCGGGATTGGCAGTTACGTTTTGGCTGGCCGAGACTGTCGCTGTCGGTGAACGTGGCGGCGGTGCAGTTGACGCAACCGGGGTTTGTGGAACTGGTCGATCGCCTGTTGCGGGAAACGGAGATTGCGCCCGCTTCCTTGCGCCTCGAAATTACCGAGACGGCGTTGATGGACAACACGCAGCGATCGCAAATCTGTTTGCAACAGCTCAAACAGCTCGGCGTCTCGTTGAGTATCGACGATTTCGGGACGGGGTACTCGTCGTTGAGTTACCTGCACTCGTTCCCCTTCGATGTGATGAAGATCGATCGATCTTTTGTCATGCAACTGTTGGAGAATCCCAAAAGCTTGGAAATCGTCCGTAACATTTTGCTGCTGGCGCAAAATTTGCGGTTGCAGACCATCGCCGAAGGGGTCGAAACTGAGTTGCAATTGCGCCAACTCGAGCTTCTCAACTGTGATTTCGGACAGGGATATTGGTTCGATCGACCCCTTCCGGCAGAAGACGCCCGAAAACGCATCGAACGACATCTTTCCAGTTAACGGTTGTCCGCCACCGGGGGAATTTTAGCAATAATGCGTTTTTTGAGGAGTTTCGGACGTTCCGACCAGCGCAACAAGCCCTGGGGGGACTCGCAATAGCGATCGACGAATTCCAATACTGAGGCGGAAAGGCTGTCGAGTGCGCTGTCGTCGGCATTTAAGTCGCCGAAAAGATAAGTGTATTTACCCGAAGCCGAAAGAGACACCGTACAGCCGCGATCGCAGGCGTCCATACATTCGACGGGACAGACGGACAATCGGTCTTTTAACGGAGAAGTTTCGGCGTTCGATCGCAAGCGATCGAGGAGTTTCTCGCCATTGCTTCGACCGATACGGCGTCCGTTTTCCCAGGCGATACCGCAGGTCGTGCAGACGAACAGCGTCGGTTCTGCTTTAGAAAAATCCATCATCTGTACCTCGCAGACGTGATGTGTATGGTGGATCGATCGTCAGCGGCGGGCATCCTGACTCAGAGGCATCGAACGGGAACCGTTCCACCTCAACACAGTTGCGGGACAGCGTCGGATTTTCACCGAACTTTCCCCCTTACGTTTGACGGCTGATCCCCGCCAAAACCGCTCAATTTTTCGATTCTAACACCTTGGAACCGGGAACCGGGAACGGGGAACCGGGAACCGTTCCTCCTCGATCGCACCATCACCCCCTCAAGGCTGCGATCGAACGCTGACGCGAACCAGAACAGCGGTGATATTATCGCGTCCGTTTTGAGTATTGGCTAAATTAATGAGTTCGGTGGCGGCGGCGTCGAGGTCGCTAGATTCCCTGAGAAACGGTTGTAAGTGGGTTTCCCAGTAGATTTCCACGAGGTTGTTATCGGTGAGGCCGTCCGAGGCCAGAAGAAATAAAGTATTTTCAGAAAGATTGAAAAAGCGAACGTCCGGCCGCAGGGCGTCGTTATCGCGAGGTCCGAGGGCTTGGGTCAGTTGGTAGGCTTCCGGACGACTGTAGGCCACAGCGGGGTCGATTCCTTGTCGGATGGCGTGTTGTCCCACTTCGTGATCGGTGGTGAGTTGTTGGAGTCCCCCTCGGGCGGTGAGGCGATACAGGCGGGAGTCTCCCACATGGGCGACAGCAGCGCGATCGCCGTTGACCAAAAGCATGACGAGGGTGGTTCCCATGCGGCCGCTTCCCTGGCGGCTTTGGTCTTGATTCAGGTCGTAAATGGCGCGGTTGGCGCGATCGATGGCCTCGCGAATAGCGGTTTCGTTGGGGAGGTCGTCGCCCCACTGCTGAGATAGGGTTTCGACGATGATTTCCGCAGCCATGCTACTGGCGATATCGCCGCCCTCGTGGCCGCCCATTCCGTCGCAAAGGACGTACAAGCCCCGGGAGGTGACGGTTCGAGCGGCGGGGGTTTCGCGGAAGTCTCGTTGCGTCCAAATGGCGAAGGTGTCTTCGTTGCGGGGGCGATGGCGTCCGATATCAGTTTTTCCGCCGTGTTCGAGATAGACGACGGGGGCGATGGGGGCGGTTACGGTGATGTCCTCTTCTTCGAGGGACTCGATATCGTCCCAGGCGGTGGGTTCGCTATCCTCTTCTTCGCGCCTGTCGATGAGGTCGTCGAGTCCGTCGCCGATGCTTTGGGGATGGTCGAGGATAGCCCGTTCGACTTGCTGTAAAAACCGAGCGATATCGGACGGGGGCGGTTCGGAGAGGGATTGAAAGAGCGTCCTCCAGGCTTGTGCGAGGACGGTCAAGGTCAGGGGTCGATCGCTCGGGTCGGAATACAGCCGTTGCAAGCAGATGGCGCGATCGCCGTCGAGGTGAAGGTTGTGCAGTTGGGTCAAACTGCTGCGACAGGAGAGCGCCGTTAAAATCGACCACAAATCGAGCATTTGGTACATCCAATACAAGCGTTGCAACGACGAAACGGTTCGCCATCGATCGAGAACGCGGGGAAGGGTCGATCGATCTTCAAGGAGAACTACCGTATGGCCGTTATTGTGCCAGGTATCTTGAAGTCGCGGCAACGCGGAGTTGGACTGACAGCGGGGATGGAGATAGGGTCGCGCTAAGTCGGGAACTTGATTGTCTGTACTGTAGGAACTGACGCCGTTGGTGAAATAGGGAGGAAGTTGGGGGTGAAGGTCGTAGGCGCGGGTTTCGATCTCGCCGTATTCGTTGAGTTTTCCCAGGTCGAAGAAACGGTAGCGTTGTTGGGAATCGAGATAGGGGGGAAGGGTGGAGGCGGTGAACTTGGCCGAGACCACCGCTGCAAACCAGATCGGGTTTTGGGAGGGGAGAGGCGCACCACATTGGGAACAGGATTCGCGATCCTTGGGGTTGAGGGTGTGACAGTGGGGACAGACCAGCATGGCGACGGCGATCGAAATTGATATCTTCTATGGTGCGCTATTTCCAGCTTCGCGATTTCGATCGCCGAAACGGGACGCTCCGGCGTTTTTCACCACACCGCCGTTGCAGTTCGGAGAGTTCGGCGGCGCTGAGGTCTCGCCACTGTCCCGGTTGTAGGGTCTCTATCTTCAGATTTTCCATCCCGACACGCACCAGTCGCAAGGTGGGATATCCCACGGCGGCGGTCATGCGTCGGACTTGGCGGTTGCGTCCTTCGGTGAGGGTCATTTCCAGCCAGCCGGTGGGGACGTTTTTACGAAAGCGAACGGGGGGATTTCGCGGCGGTAAGTCCGGTTCCACGCTTAACCGTCGCACCTTCGCCGGTCGAGTGCGATACTGACGGATGGTCACGCCGTCTCGCAGCCGTTGCAAACTCGCCTCGTCGGGAATGCGTTCCACCTGTACCCAGTAGGTGCGATTTTTGCCAAATTGCGGGTCGAGCAGTCGATGTTTGAGCCGTCCGTCGTTCGTCAGCAGTAACAGACCTTCGCTGTCGCGATCGAGCCGTCCGACGGAATACACTGAGGGAACGTCGATGTAGTCTTTGAGGGTACGCCGAGGGCTGTCGCTGTCGTCCGTAAACTGACACAGCACGTCATAGGGTTTGTAAAACAGAAGATATCGATACAAGGTTGGAAATCTCGAATCAAAACGGAAACACTGGCGCCGGACGGACGCCAATGGGGGGTTCCCACCTCGGAGAGGTCAATCCTCTGTTTCCTCCGAACGCGGCGAAGGGGGTCGATGGATGGACTGCTCGAAATTGAGGCGTTGTTCGACGTTGCGGAGGAAGTAGCCGCTAATCATCGCCGAAGCCAGCAACCGCCCTAAGTTTTCGCGACTGGTGGTCACGCTGACGCCGAAGTGTTCCGGAGGTAAACTTCCCAGCAAACCGACGATGTTCCGTTCCATCACTTGTACCACTTCTGTGGAGCCAGGTTTGGAGAGATGAGAAACCACTTCCGGACTGAGCGACTGGACGTAATCCCACAGTAGGTTTTGGGCTTCGTCGTCGCTGTCTAAAAATTCGGGCATCTGGTTTCGATCGAATGGGTTCGTCAAGATGGCCTCCTCGCAGCCGAGACTGCTGCCTCGCTACTTTCGTCCTATACCGCTAGTTTGCCACATTTTTCCGGGCGATCGAAAATCTGGAAGCTAAGTTTTGTGGTTGTCTCTGTTGAAATTTGCTCGGTTTCCACCGACCTGGCTCCTCTAATTTTTAGCCCGTATTTTCTCTGCACCCTCTCCCTTTGAAAGGGGCTTTTGCCGGAGGTTAGAGTCGCTTCGCTTCTCGGGACAATGAGGTGGGAGATTGTCGGTTTGACCGCTCGACTTTTTTTCGCAGGTTCCCTGATTTTAAAGTTTCGTTGCCTGGGGCGATCGCACTTCTCAAGAAACAGCCAACCTCGTCTTTGATGGGGTTGGCTTCCGAAGATTTGATGGCCACCGGTTAAATCGGCTCTGTTTTTCAAGATCGGGTTAAACAATGCCGCTGACGATGGCAACGGTGGCGAGGCAGATGACGATGCCCATTATCAAGGCAATGGTAAAATAAGGGGCGTGGTTTACGTTGTGAAGATAGCGATTCACTTCTTCATCTTCTGGCTCTGGATGCCAAATCATAGGCTTCATAATACGTTCTCCGTAAATTCTGCTAGAATCTTTGTATTTTTAAATTAGTCAATTTTACGGAGAAATGCCAGTATTGAAGTTAATCTTAAATTTTCTTCTTGAAAATTAATAGGATTTTCTGTTAAAATAAGCAGAAAGACTTTTCTATGAGAGCGACAAAATTTTCGATCGCATCTCATATAGACTCGGAAGATCCCCGGCATCTCCAAGATGCCGGGGATATAGAGCGAAATCTAGAGCGAAACGCAGTAAGTTCGATTGAGATGCGAGCTGTCGATCGCATCTATCGATAGACGCTTCCGCCGCCACCGGGAAGCAAGGACAGTTGCGAGGGACGAATACTGTAACCGACGCTAACCTCAATATCGCCATCCCAATTTTCAACAGACAAGCGGCGATCGCCGTCACCTTCGTAATCGTAATAGCGACAGGATTCCGCCTTGCGTTTTTGAATCGTTCCCATACGACTCATATTCGCTTTTCCCGACTCCACCCGAGTAAAAGTTTCGCCGCCGTATTCAAGAGATTTCGGCGGTTTCCCCGAAATCCCCAAATCCTCAGAAACCGATTCCAACCAAGACACCTCGATGGTGTCGTCTTCGGAGACAGACAGCCAGCGAATATCGTCGCCATCTTGCAGCATATATTCCAGCCACACGAAGCCGTCATCGTCGTAAGTCAGTTTTCCCTCAACCACCCAATCGCGCTCTTCAAACTGCACGATATCGCCAATTTGCAGCGTAAACAGCGTTCGGTTGAGGGGCGGAAGTTCCTCCGCGAGGGGACGTTGAGACGCGAGACGTTTCTGATTGGTGACGAGGTAAACCGCCACGCCAACCACGACCACAACAGCAATCCAGAATAAAAAAACCATAGTTTTTAAGATGGGGAAGACGGAAGAGGGAAAAGCGAAGACAGTTATCAATTATCAATTATCAATGGTCAATTAATACATCTGCCATCGTCCTTCGGTTTGATATTGAACGATTTTAGGATGGACGAGTCGGTTAATTTCAACGTTGTCGAGGGAAATGTCGGCGGGGAGGTGGAACAGTCCCGGTAGGATATCGGCGGTGAGGAAACGGGTATTGATGGGAAGATCGAGGGTGGCGGGGTTGAATTCCCCTTGGGTGGCGAGGACGAATCCCCAAGGTCCGAAACTGGGTACGTCGATACTGTAGGGATGGGATGAAAAACCGGCGGACTCTAGGGTGGCGGCGATGCAGGCGAAGGCTTTGGTGGCGAAGAAGGGACTCGAGGCTTGGGTGACGAGGACGCCGTTGGGACTCAGGCGCGATCGCAGTCTCAGATAAAATCCCTGGGAATACAGTTTGGCGATCGCGTCGCGATCGGGATCGGGAAAGTCGGCGATAATGACATCGAAGGTTTCCGATAAACTGGGGGCGACGGAAAAGGCGTCGCCGTAACGGATTTCAACGCGAGGGTCGGAAAAGGAATTTTGGTTCGATCGCACCAAAAAGGGATGTTGACTCGCCAGTTTGACCATCTTGGGATCGAGTTCGAGTAACACCACCTTCTCGACGGAATCCCATTTCAATACTTCTCGCAAGGCGAATCCGTCTCCAGCCCCCATCACTAACACCCGTCGGGGAGTTCCACTCGCACTCAGGGCTGGGTGAACCAAGGCTTCGTGATAGCGGTATTCGTCCAGGGTGGAAAACTGAAGTTCTCCGTCGAGATAGAGTCTCACGTCTTGGTTCCAACGGGTGAGGACGATACGTTGGTATTGGGTTTGAACTCGCGCCACCACGGGAGCGTCGTAAAGGCGGTTTTCGAGTCGATCGCCGAGGGGGACGGTCAGCGGTGCGATCGCCCACAAGGCCGCACAAGTGGCTAATCCCGCGATTCCCCAGCGTTTCATTTCGGGGAACGATCGACCGATGAGAAACACCATCAACGCCGGAAAAGACCCCAGAATGGCGGCGGTGGGAAACATTCCGAATACTGGAAGCAGCAACAGGGGAAACGCCAGCGATCCCACCAAGGCCCCGGCGTAATCCAACGCCAACACTCCAGCCAGGGCGTCTTTCACGCTGCTATCGCTCTCCATCATCCGCGTCAGCAGGGGAACTTCTAACCCGGCGAGAATTCCCAACAGGATGGTCACGAGAATCAGTCCCAACCATAGGGAACTGTTGGCCACGAAGAGAACGAACAGCAGTAACGGTAAAAACGCCGAAGCGGGAGCGATAGCCAGTTCCACTTGCACGAATCGCGTTAAAAGTTGGGTTTTGAGGGGGTTTTCGGGGGAGTCCTCTACGGCGACGAACTGACTCAGATAGGACCCCAATCCCATCGCGGCGAGAAAACCTCCCACGGCGACGCCGAAGGAGAGGGCTTGGTTTCCCACGAGATAGCTGGCGAGGGTGCCGAGTAGTAACTCGATGGCTAAGCCGCAGGCGGACGATACGGCGGCCGCTGCGAGGATGACGTTCCGCTGTCGTCGGTTCAATGTCCACACTTGCATCATGGTTTGGGTTGGAATCTGCGCGATTTTTTCCGTGACATCTACCGCAAAGCGGTCGATCGCACCTCCGGACGAGAAATTTCAGCGATTTGAATCCCCGTGGCGGCGTGAGTTTTCGCGCAAAATTGCCTAGAATGGTAATAAGTAGATATACACGGATAAGTAAAGGTTATGTCCGGAACTGAATCCCACGCCTTGCCGCTCTTGTCAGATCGAGAGTTACAGGTTATCGAATTGGTTGCATCGGGATTAACCAATCAAGAAGTTGCCGATACTTTAGAAATTAGCAAACGGACGGTCGATAACCATATTAGTAATATTTTGAGTAAAACGGAAACGGAGAACCGCGTGGCTTTGGTGAGATGGGCGTTGCGCTGGGGCAAAGTCTGTTTGGACGATGTGAATTGCTGTACGCTCCCGCCGTCGGCGGTCTCTTCTAACGCCAACAGTTCGATGGAATCGGCGGAGGGTTCGGCGGATAGTGTCGAGCCGGAAGTGGCGTCTTAAGGACGCGGTTCGATCGATTTTTTCGTCGGTTCTCTCGTCAAAAAAACATCCTCTTGCATTCAGAATCATTCGGACTCGATTGGCGAAAAAACGTCGATCGGGGCGTTTTCTATGTTTTGGAGTTTTGGAGAATTCCTTTAACTGATGGATATTTTTGACGTAAAATGTGGCAGAGAAATTGGCTCAAAAACACGAGAATCTATGGTGAATAAATGATTCACCACAGAGACACAGAGGACACAGAGGGTTGAGTATAGAAACGATCGAAGCTTGTCAAGGCTATAATGTTTGTGGTACAATGTAAGTTTTATTCTGTAAAATTATTGAATTCTAGAACTTATCGTTGAAGAAAGATGACCGATCGATCTCGTCAGTATTTTTCGATTTCTACGTTACCCCTGGCTCTGTATCGGGAAGTGGTCGCCCATTTACGGCAAATTGAAGGGGTCGATGCGGGGTTGTTACCGCAAACGGCGACGGATTTCGATTACTATCGCAGTCAAATCGGCGGTTTGTGGGTGGAAACCGCGCCGGAGACCGACGCCAAGAGTCGATCGACCCTCGAACGGGTGTTAGCCTATTACGGCGATCGCTTCGGACCTTGGCAGGCGATCGAAATCGAGGGCTAACGATGGCAGAACTGAAACATTAACCCCCAAGGAGAACTCGCCATGACCGTCACAGTAGACAGCCGACAGTTGAGTTTTGAAGAATATTGCCAACTCAACGATTCAGATCGACGCTACGAATTAGTTAATGGGGAGTTGCACTTGATGAATCCGCCCACGATGCGGCATTTTTTTATCGCGAAGTTTTTAGAACGAGCGTTCGACGCTGAAATTCAACGCCTACAGCAACCCTGGACTTGCGTTCAAGGGGCAGGAGTTCGGACGGGACTGGCGAAATCGCGCCTGCCAGACTTGATGGTGGTATCTATAGACGCCGCAATGGAACTCTTGGATCGCTCGGCCGTGTTTCAAACGGCGCCGTTCCTGGCGGTCGAGATCGTCAGTCCCAGTTCGTCCGTGGATGATTACCGCTACAAACGGTCTGAGTACGGCGCGATCGAAATTCCCGAATATTGGATCGTAGACGGACACGATCGCAAAGTGACAGTGTTGCACTTGGACGAAGGGTTTTACGAGGAAACGATCTACGCCGACGACAAGGCGATCGCCTCAAAAGTGTTTCCCGAGTTAAACGTGACCGCAACTCAAATATTCGCGATCGGCGAAAAAAAGTGAGATGCCCCCCGATCGGGTGGCGAGCCAACGTGAGGTACAATCGAGTCGCTAATTGGTTGAAGCCCTTACTGGATAGGAATTTCAGCTTTTTTGCCGAACCCAAACTGACGTTAGAATTACGGTTGGTTGATGTCTAAACTGCAAGCAATTCGAGGAACGCGAGATATCCTTCCCGACGAAGCCGCTTATTGGCAAACCGTCGAAGATACGGCGCGAAATATTCTCCAAAAAGCCGCTTACCGCGAAATTCGGACTCCCATTTTCGAGCAGACGGAACTGTTCGAGCGGGGAATTGGGGAAGCCACGGACGTGGTGGGGAAAGAAATGTATACGTTTGTCGATCGCGGCGATCGATCGATTACCCTGCGTCCCGAAGGCACCGCCGGGGTGGTTCGCTCCTACATTGAAAACAACCTCCACGCCGCAGGTGGCGTTCAGCGTCTCTGGTATTTGGGGCCGATGTTCCGCTACGAACGTCCCCAAGCCGGACGCCAGCGTCAGTTTCACCAAATAGGCGTCGAGGTGTTGGGAACGGACGACCCGCGAGCCGATGCGGAAGTTATCGCTTTGGCGACGGATATTTTCAAAACCCTGGGGTTAAAAAACCTGCATTTGGCAATTAATTCCATCGGACGGGGCGAAGATCGCGATCGCTACCGTCAGGCGTTGGTAGACTACTTCACCCCTTACCAAGAGGACCTCGACCCGGATTCTCAGGATCGCCTGACGCGCAATCCCCTGCGAATCCTCGACAGTAAAGACCCAAAAACCATCGAAATCGCCAAAAACGCCCCCAGTATCCTCGAGTATCTCGGCGACGACTCCAAACGGCATTTCGATCGCCTGTGCGCCTTACTCTCCCAGTTCGGCATCCCTTACCAACCGACGCCGACCTTAGTACGGGGACTCGATTACTACACCCATACCGCCTTTGAAATCCAATCCGACGACCTCGGCGCCCAAGCGACCGTGTGCGGCGGCGGCCGTTACGACGGTTTGGTGGAACAACTCGGCGGAAAACCCACCTCTGCGGTAGGTTGGGCCATCGGTTTAGAGCGATTGATTTACCTGTTGCAACAGCTTGGAAAAACGGTCGATCGAACCCTGGACTTTTATCTCGTCTCCCGTGGCGAAAACGCCGAAAATGCCGCCGCCTCCTTAAGCCAGCAGTTACGGCGAAGCGGATTCAGCGTCGAAATGGACTTAAGCGGAAGTGCCTTCGGGAAACAGTTTAAACGAGCCGATCGCAGCGGCGCCGCAGCCTGTTTGGTTCTCGGCGATGCCGAAGCCGAAGCGGGAACCGTCAACCTCAAATGGTTGAAAACCGGAGAACAGGAAACCTGGATGCAATCGGACTTGTTAGCGAAAGCCGACGAATTGCGAGAGAAGCTGGGTTAGACAGACAAGTTGTCGGGTGCGTGACTTGAAAAATCCGGTGTCGAACCTGAGACAGAGAAATCGTCACGCACCGACAAAGTACGCCGCCAACAGACAAGGGGATGTGACGCAGCTAGAAAATGGACTCGAAGTCAGGCCAAGGGTACGTTACCGCGTCACGCACCGCCCCCAATCGGGAGCTATCAATTGTCAATTGTTTTGCTGCCTTGGTCTCCGGTATTCTTGACGTTAATCACTTTCTTGAGCAAGTCGTACCAGAACGCCGACCCCATGGAAATGGCCACGCCACTGATAAACCAGCCAAAAATACGGCGCAGATAGGGCATGGGATTGGGGAGGCTGAGTTGGGTACGGGGAATCGACACCATCGTGGCTTGTTCGGCGGGAATTTGTTGTTTTCGGAGATCTTCGGACCATCCCAGAGGGAGGGATAGATCGTTGAGGGCGTCGCGAACGTTGGTTTTCAGGGCGTCCGGACTGACGTTGCGATTGGCTTGACTTTCGGCGTATGCGTTGACGGTTTCTCGCAGGGTGGAATTTTTCGAGAGACTGTCCACCATGAATAAGGTATCGGCGTTGGTGGCGATGGCGACGAGAAAACCGATGGCGATGGCGATTCCTCTGGCGTTGCGGCGATAGACGCCTTTGGCTCGAGCCATGGAATTGTCGAACCAGCGTTCGATTTCCGTTTGTAAGTCTTGAACTTCGTCTTCGATGTTATCTTTCGTGGTTTTAATGCGGGACGTGAGGGCGCTGAGGCTGCGTTGGACGGGTTCGGGAAGGTCGGGCAAACTGTCGATAATTTGCACGAATTTTTGATAGGCGGGGCTATCTTTGTCGCGAACGGCCTGTTCGAGTTCTTGATAAAGCCGGGGTTTTTCGCGCACCAGTTCCACGAGTTCGTTTAAACTGGGTTTTAAGGCAGCGATAACGGCTGGTTTTTCGGTGGGACTGTAATATTTGTTTTTAATGAATTTGAGTTCGTGAATAAAGAATTTTTTGACGTTTTCGGGTTCTTGGATAAATTCGTGACAATAGCTGATATAGGCGTCGAAGGTGTTTTCCATGCGATCGAGCGTCGCCGGAAGCGGCGTGATGCCGTTTGAAAAATCGTCTCGCGCTCGATTCCATTCCCGCGTGGATTGGCGCGAACGCTCCGTTGCCAAGCGTCGCGATTCGGGATCTGTGAGGTAGCGAATTTGTTTGAGAACTTCCGAAGTTTGCCGTTGTTGGAACTTTTCGAGCCGCGACAGACTGACGAGTTTTCCGACTTCCGACATTTGGAAGGTTTCGATAATCGTTGAGGCAAATACCTGAGCGGGAATGTACGACGGGGCGCTCGGTTGTTTGGAAAAGGGGTTTTGTAACGGTGTTGATTTCCGCCCGAAGAGCCGATTGACGGCTTGATAAATCCACGAACTGATTCGATAAAATCCGTTAATAATTTTATTAAAAATATCGCGATTTAAGGTTGCGACTTTCCCCTTTGCTTCTTGATTGAGCGTATTAATTAAAGGGTGAGAATACAGGCGCTCTGTGAGTTGTCCGACTTCCTGGGCAAGGTGATCGCTTTCACGATAGCGATCGGTTTTTCCGCCTCCTTCTAATAAAGTTTGAATCGATTGGCGTAAATGCTCGGCACGCCATTGAAAAATGGTGGTCAGCAGTTCTTGTATCTCAGATGCTAGTAAGCTTAAAATGAGATAGATAAAAATAATACCAATAGCAATATCAACAACAAGTGGTAAATTCATCGCTTATGCCTCGATCGAACAGAACCTCGGGAGAAAACGAACAAACTGAACAGCGAACAAACTGAACATAGTTTAAAGCCTAATTTCCCGATCGCTTCGCTTTGTTAACAAATTTGTCTCGAACTGTCTCCCTATGATGCGTCCGCAATTTAAAGGAAGAACCTGGGGCTTCGTCCCCCGTTCGATCGATCGCGCCGCCGATCGCGCTTGGGGCGTGGCATTGCTCTTAGCTGCCCTCCTCCTGTTTGGCATTCATCTCGGGGATGTCCCCTTACGGGATTGGGACGAAGGTACCGTGGCTCAAGTGGCTCGCGAAATTTGGCGATATCCGCAATCCTGGCTGTATCCCACCCTGCACGGGGCGCCCTACACCAACAAACCCCCCTTAATGCACGGCTTTATTGCCTTAGCCTATCAGTTCGGCGGCGTCAGCGAGGCGATGGCGAGGCTGCCGGGAGCCTTGCTGACGGCGGTTTCGGTGCCGTTGGTGTACGGTATCGGACGGGAACTCTGGCCTCGTCGATCGATGGCGGTCTTCTCGGCGTTAGTGTATCTTACCTGGCTTCCGGTGGTGCGTCACGGCCGTTTGGCGATGCTGGACGGGGCGATTTTATGTTTTTGGACGTTGTTGGTGTGGTGGACGTTGCGATCGCGTCGGGATTTACGTTACACCCTGGGCGTCGGCTTCGCCTTCGGTGCCATTTGTCTGACGAAAGGGGTGATGCTGGCGGTGTTGCTGGGGGCGATCGTCGTGGCGTTTCTGCGGTGGGACACGCCCCGTCTGCTGCGAAGTCCCTGGTTGTGGGGCGGCCTGGTGTTGGGAACGGTTCCCGCCGCCGCCTGGTACGTGGCTCAAGTCCACCTCTACGGTATCTCGTTTCTCGAAGGAAATTTACTGTTTCAGTCCGCCGAGCGAGTGTGGACCTCTGTGGAAAATAACGGCGGCCCGCCCTGGTATTACCTGGGGGAACTGCTGAAATACGGGCTTCCCTGGCTGGTATTCGTTCCCTACGGCCTCAAACTGGCCTGGGGCGATCGCGTCTTGAGTTGGGCGAAATTGCTGTTAGTGTGGAGCGGCCTGTATTTCGCGGCCATTTCGCTGATGGGGACGAAATTACCTTGGTATATTTTGCCCCTATATCCGGCCTTGGCGCTGTTGTGCGGGGCGGCGATCGATCGCTTTTGGTGCGAGTCGGCGGTGACGGGGATGTTAGACGACAAGCCCAAACCCTATCCGAAACTGTGGTTGGCAAGCTTTTCCCTGTTAGCGGTGGCGGGATGGGGCGCCAGTGCAGTTTTGGCGCGACAGTATTTCGCCGACACCGCCACCGTAGACGCGAATTTAGTGGTCGCCTTGCTCTCTGTCGCCATGACGATGACGTTGGCGGCGCTGTTGACTTGGCGGCGAGACGCCCAGGTGATACTGGTGTTGGTGTGGGGGTTGTACCTGTCGCTGTTGCTGTTCGTCACCTCGTCTCAGTGGGTATGGGAGTTGAACGAAGACTATCCCGTGAAGCCGGTGGCGGCGATGGTGCGCCAGGGAACCGATACCCGTCCGATTTATACTTCTCATCCCTACAGTCGTCCCTCGTTGGATTTCTACGCCGATCAACCCGTCGTCCACGGGGAACTCGAGGAATTACAGCAACGGTGGAACCAAGACGAGGAAACCTGTCTGTTGCTGGATGTGAAGGCGTTAGAGACGCTGTCGCTGCCCCAAGCGGACTATCGCGGTTGGGCGGAAGGATGGCATTTGCTCTGTCACCGCAAGGCGATCGCGTCCGAGGGGCAGGTGAAGGAGAGAGAAAACCCCGATTTCGCCAGTTAATCGGTAATTTGACGTGGTGTTTGGGGATTTTTCGATAACGTTGGCAATTATTCTGAGGATTCGATCGACTCGTGGAAGGGTAGCACCTCGGGAACGACCGACTTAGAAGACTCCCCCGCGTACAGGGACACCAGCGTGACGCCGAGGGCGACGACTCCGATGGCAGCGAACCACTTCAAGGCTCCCACATCTCGCAGAATTCGGGAAAAGGGGCGACTCTGGCGGCGGAGAATCTGCCCGAAATCGAGGCGGTGGAGGGAAACCGGATCGCGGACGAAATGACCGCTCCAGCAAACCACGAGGCGGGTTTGGCAGGACGGACAGGTGTATAAGCCGTTAAAGAGCTGTCCGGCGTGAATTTTGTCCGTATGGTGGCAAATCGGACAGGTGATAGAGTGAGTGTTGGAGGTGGGAGCGCTCATAGCCGATGCCGCGATAGACTGTACGACCAAAGGATCGATCGAGACGAGTCCAAATGCTTTGATGTGCCGCAAGCTGGGCTGACTCGATCGGCATTTTTGGGAGGTCTATTTTCACTTTAATACGAATTTTCGAGTTGGTGCGATTGCAGACTCTAATTTAAAAAAATGCAGCCGACCCGCTGTAGAGACGCCAAGATCGCCCTAATGAGGATTTTTCCTCAAAAAAGACTTTATAAAATTTAAAGTTTTTTAAAGTTTCGAGCGAGCGTAAATCGGCATCTATACTCAAAAAAATCGCACAACTATCGAAAAACGGGTTTTCCATGTCATTGAGTTGGACGATCGAGCGGGTTGTCAGCTTAGCCACCGACGACAAATCTCAGAAAGCGGCGCGAGGGTTAGCCCAACCCCGCCATTGGGACAGTTGCGGGCGCAGCGATCGCGCGGTATGGGGAGAATGCCTCGGAAGCGGCAAAACCCCCTATCGCACCCAAGTCGATTTGACCGAACCCGCGTTTCGGTGCAGTTGTCCCAGTCGCAAGTTTCCCTGCAAACACGCTTTGGGGTTGTTGTTTCTCTTCACTGAACATCTCGAGGCGATTCCGGAAACGACGCCCCCAGACTGGGTACAACAGTGGTTACAAGGGCGAGACGAACGGGCGGCGAAATCGACGAACCCGACGCAAGAGCGGCAAAAATCCCCTCAAAAATCCAGAAAAACAATCGATCGCCGCGCCGCGAACGTCAAAGGAGGGATGGAGGAATTATCCCTGTGGCTGCGAGACGTGATGCGGCAAGGGTTGGCGTCGTTACAGGGGAAAAGCGATGTAAATTGGGAATCGATCGCCGCCAGAATGGTAGACGCCCAAGCCCCCGGAATCGCCAAACAGCTTCGAGACATGGCGCGAATTCCCTACACCGGGGCGGGCTGGCACGAGCGCCTGTTGGAACGACTGGGGTTGTTGTGGCTGCTGCTGGAAGGCTACCAGCGCCTCGAGAGTTTACCCCCAGGGATGCAAGCGGAAATTCGCGCTCAAATCGGTTGGACGCAGCGTCAAAGCGAGGTTTTAGAGGGTTCCGGGGAGATCGATCGCTGGTGGGTGGCGGGGCAATCCCTGGAGAACGAACATACTGGGGCGACGACGTTAAAGGCACAGCGAACCTGGCTGGTGGGGGAACGAAGCCATCGATGGGCGGTTGTTCTCCACTACGTTCACCACTCTCAGGCGTTAGAAAACAGTTGGGTTCCCGGTACTGGCTGGAAAGGGGAAGTGGTGTTTTACGACGGGGCGTATCCCTTGCGGGGGTTGGTGAAGTCTCGGGATGAGGCGGTGGAGTCGCTGACGCAGTTACCGGGGTTTGCGGATATCGAAGCGGGATTGACGGCGTATGCAGAGGCGTTGGGGCGAAATCCCTGGCTTGATCGCTTTCCCTTGTCGCTGTCGGCGGTGGTTCCCCTTGACGGCGGCACTCGAGTCGTCGATGAGTTGGGGAATACGTTCCCGATTTCGCCCAAGTTTCAGCAAAATTGGCAGTTAATGGCGGTGAGTGGGGGGCGAGCCGTCTCGATTTTTGGCGAGTGGGATGGGTTGGCGTGGTTGCCGTTGGGAGTTGTGGCGGACGGGCGATTTGTGGGGTTTTGAAATCGCGCGATCGCTCTATATTTTAGAATTGAGACAACAGGCCACAATCGAAAATTTGCTCTATGAAATTGCTTCGAGACTCTACTTGCATTATTCGCCCAGACGATAACAATACGTTGGTCGCCTACGTTCCAGCAATCCCCGGATGTCATGCGTTGGGAGACTCCCCAGAAGAAGCACGACAGGAACTTGAAGATGTGGAAGTTTCGATCGCACGTGCAGGCTAGTTGCTTTTAAGATTGGTGGGAGCGAGTCTATTGCCTTGTCAAGTTAAAGATATCCGAGTCGCCAGAAAGCTCGGATTTAAGAAAGCTCGATAAAAAGGAAGTCATCCCTAATTTGTTAATTTAAATACAAAACCTGGGTCGGGGGGATATAAAATCCGCTTATTACCTCAAACTCAGAAGACCCATCGTACATTTAAATTGAGTAATAAATTGAGTAATAAATTGAGTAATAGAACCCATACCAAAAGGTCTCGGCCTGGCTGTATCGCGAAACACAAAATCTCAAATCGTCCCAATCTTAATCTAAAAAATTATTAATTTTTAACAAATATTAAGCCTTGGGTCTTGACAAAAGGGTCGATATCGGGGAAGTTTGGCTTAAATATAACTTAAGATTCTAGCAAACCTTACAGTTCCCTAAAGTTCGTTGACTTTTCCCGAACCCGGCTATAGACTCAAACCGAATACAGATCCCTAAAACTCCAGAATATATCCAGAATACGATAAATCCATGCCTTTCATCCAGCAATCTCGAAAGATTCTGAACACTGCGGCTAAGATGCTCGGTCGCACTCTCGCGGTAGGCGCGGGTGCGAGCTTGCTGGCCTTTTCTGCCCCCGCAGATGCCCTCGAAACTATCATCATTCGGTATAACCAAGACGAAGTAACCGTCACTCTCGACGAGATTCTCGACTTCGCCGCCACCGGAGAACTTCCGGAACTCGAACAACTCCTCATCGACCAAGAAGATCTCCTCCAAGAAGCCGCCGAAGACGTTCTCAACGTGCTTCAAGATGCCCTGACCGAAGAAGTTCGGCTCAGTGCCAGACTGCGCGGCGACATCGAGAGTTTCCTCAACAGTACCACCGGGGAATTCTTACTCACGCAGCTCGAACAAGTCATCACCCGGGCTGACAACACCAGCGACCTAGAATCCATTCGGGGGGCGTTGGTCAACGTCTACGAAGAGCAAGATTACGTCTCAGTGCTGACGCTCCTCGAGGCGTACCCGGAAGATATTGTGAAAATCAACGCCAGCGGCTTAGAAGGCGTCGTGCGGGATGTGGATTCCTTCATCACGCAAATCGAACCCGCGCTGCAAGCGATTAAAGACGTACTGCAAGACATCATCTGCGATTGTCCGCCTCGGGACGAAAGTAACTTACCCACCGACGAACTCCGGGCTGAATGCCGTCCGACCCCCGACTCCACCGTTGAAGCTGACGCCGCAACGGATTCCGAGACCCTCTCAGCGGCAAAATCCTTAAAGCCTAGCAAAGCTGACCAGTAACGCTCTTGGAGAATATTCATGCCTGATTCGAGATTCCATGTAGGGGCGAACGGCCGTTCGCCCCTGCTGCAGCCCGTGACGAAACTGCTTTCGGTCGCGTCGGCGTTAGTCCTCGGTGTTGCAGGGATGGCCTCCGAGGCGGCAGCCGCTGACCGACTGGTTTTCACCTACGGGGCTGCTAACCGAAACATCGATATTGCCGATTTACAAACCTTGGCGGAAACCGGGGAAATCCCCCGCGATGCCTCGACGTTGCGGTTTATTGCCAATACGGCTGACCTGACGGCGGAAGATATGCAACTGGCTCTGAACCAGGAACTCAGCGTCAGCCTGCGCTTCATCGACGACGTGACCTATTCTCTGCCTGGGGAATACGTTTTGTTTCAAATGGGGCAAGTGTTCCACAATCGAGGTCGCGTGGCGGAGATTCAATCTCTGCGCGCGGCGTTTATTAACTCCGTTAGTGAAGACGGTCGGATTACGTTATTGGAATTCTTGCAAAACTACCCCAACCGCGACCTGTACATCGACGGGGCGCGGCTGCTCAACAACGCGCAAGATGTGATTGCGTTCGCGCAAGATGTTGGCGATCGATTGGAAGTTCCTCTAGCGGTGGCGAAAGAGGTTCTCGAAGGCGTCGTCTGCGAGTGTGAAGTGGAAGAATGATGAGGGGATGAGGGGATGAGGAGATGAGGGTACGATCGGGAAATTCTCTCCCCATCTCCCCCCTCTCCCCATCTCCCCATCTCTTCCTCTCCTGAGTTTTACTGAACGAAGGTTTGAACCCGGCCGTCGTGACCGAGAACCAGTCGTAGGCTAACCCCTGAGTTGGCAGGCGATACGAAGGTTTCGCCCAGGTCGGGTAATTTGGCGCTGTCGATAAACTGCGTGGCGGTTTTCCCGAGGGGAACTACGGTTTCGAGGCGACCTTCGGCATCGATCGACAGGGTATATTCTAGGGTCTGTGTCAGACCGTCGGGGGGTTGCCAGCGGTCTTGGAAGTAACGGCGAACTTCCGCCACTTGCGGCACCACGTCGAAGGCGGTTCCTAAGTCTCTCGGCGGCGGTGCGGTGCGCGCCACTTGCGGCGAGTCGAATGGCGCTTCGGAGGGCGAAACCTCGTCGAAGCGAACTTCGGGAACGGTGGGGGCGATGGGGGAAACGGTCGGTTCGGTGGTCGGTGCGGCCATCATGGCAGGGGCGTTGGGAATAGGCGTCGCTGTCTCTTCTGCTGCTGAGGAAGGGGTTTCGCCGGACGGGGTCGCTCTGCGGGAGTGGTCGGAGGAGGCGACGGGGGTGGCCGAGGTGGGAATTTCGATGGGGGTGGGATCGATCGACGTCGGTGGCGGTACCGTGGGACGGCTCAACGGCGGCGGTGTGGCGAGGTTTTTCGGAGCGGGGGGTAAGGTGCGCTGTGGCAGGGGTTCGGGTGCGTCGGCGGGGGAGGATTCTAACGCTGAGACGGTGATGGGAGTGGGTTGGGGCGATCGCGCCAGGTCGAGGCGTCCGAGGGCTGCGGTCAAGCCCAGGGTGGCGACGACGCCGGCCGCTGCACTCATCCACAGGGGCAGGGGATCGATCGAGCCGTCCCGTTCCGGCAATTGTCCCAAATCTGCCGCGTACTCTTCCAACGCTGCGGCTAAATCGAACAGTTGCAGGGTTCCCAAGCGAATCGCCGTTCCGGTTTCTTCGGTGGCTAAAGACCCCAAAACCAACTCGTGAGAGACGAAGCCTTTCGGTTGCAGGTAGATGGAATCACTGCGGTAGGGTAACGGCGCGATGGAGGCGGCCGTCACCGGCCAGCGATCGCCCCGCTGTCTTCTGCCTCCGGCCGCCACGGCGGTCGGTTGCGGCGGTTGTGCCAACAGATGCCCCACGTAGGTGGTTACGGCGTCGCAGAGGCGATCGAGTTGGGCTTTGTCTCCCCGTACTGTTTTTTGCTGCTCGTCGGGAAGGCGGGGATCGTCGAAAGATAACTCGAACCGCACCCGCGAGATCTGGGGCGTTTTCGATCGAAACCACGAGGCCCCGCACTTGGCTGTCACCACGAGGGAACAGGTGGGGGGCGTGTACTGACGGCGAATTGAGCCGCGCAATACAGTAGTGATGGCGTCAGACGACAGCATAGACGAACGGCAACCTCATGTTTTCGGCAAGTCCAACCCAGACGGACGCTGCGATCGCGGCAGGTTTCGCGGTGGCGATTTGGGAAACGCGGCTTCGGCGTTGCGGGGAACCCTCTGCGCCACTTCCCCATCGAACAACGCCAACCACAGCCGACGCGCTCCTTCTGGACCGCTATAAAACAACAAATCGACCAGCAGCTTCAAGGCTAACTGTTCGAGAACCTGCGGCGAGACGCGATCGCCGTCTACCATGCGCTCTTGATAGGCTTCCGTGAAGCGATCGAGATAGTCCCCTAACAAGCCAGCCTCGTGGGGGGGGCGATCGATGGCGTCGTACTGTTCCAGCAAAGCCATCGCCCGCCGAATCAGTTCGTGGTATTCCCGCGCCAGCGCACAGAGGACTAACACCAGCGATCGCGCTTCTTCCACGTCTAACTTTTTACGTCCCCCCTGACCGTTTCTCAGGGGACTCGACTGGCGCAGTCGCCACAAGGTCACGCGATCGCCGATCGTCTCCGCTTGTCCCAGTTTGTCGGCCGCACGCAACACGGCATCCGACCCGATTCCGGCCAGCGCTTCCAACGCCAAAAGCGTCAGGTCGAGTTTGGCTCTGATATTCTCCAACTGAGCGAGATCGATCGTTTGCACGACAAGCACATCTTCACGCATGGGACATCACACACACAGTTCGGGGGATGGGGGTACGATCGGGATGAGGTCGGTGCGTGACGATTTCTCGGTCTCGCCATGGACTCCCGATTTGTCAAGTCACGCACCCTACGCCTGTTGACTGTTCGCTGTTCCCCGTTCCCTATCAACGTATTACCAACGCGATTACCGCTAGGATAGCCGTTACGCCGTAAAACGTCGCCACCACCTGCAACTCCGACCAACCCGATAACTCAAAATGGTGGTGCAACGGTGCCATTTTGAACAGACGCTTTCCGACGCCTTCGGAGTTCTTCGTCGCTTTGTAATACCCCACTTGGGCGATGACAGAGAGGGTTTCGGCAAAAAACAGCCCGCTGAGGATTAACAACCCGAACAGGACGTTCGCCAGCACTCCGACGGCAGCTAAGGCACCCCCTAACGCCAGGGAACCCGTATCCCCCATAAAGACCCGTGCGGGGTTGTGGTTGTGGACTAAAAAGCCCAAACAAGCCCCGCTCGTGACGGCGCAAAACAGCGCCAAACCGGGAAATGTCGGGGCGACGACGGCCGCCAGTCCTAAAAAGGCGATCGATCCCGTTCCCCCCATCAAGCCGTCGAGGCCGTCGGTGAGGTTGGTGGCGTTGCTTTCGGCCACGAGGACGAATCCGGCTAACAGCCAAAACAGCGCCCCCAAGGGAAGTACCCAACCGCCGGGAAACGGCACGGCTTCGCTGTCGGCCAAGCCGGGGGTCACTTTCGCCCAGGCACAAAACAGGATGGCGAAGCCGATTTGCAAGGCCAATTTCGTGCGGGGGGAAATCCCCTTATTGGATTTACGGCGCAACACTTGCCAGTCGTCGAGCCATCCAATGAATCCGTAAGCGAGGGTCAAGGCGGCTGCGCCCACGACTGAGGTGCGATCGATCGTCGAGAGTTCCCCCGACAGCCGCACCCACGCTAAAGCGACGATCGCCGCTACGGGAACGAACAGAATTCCCCCCATCGTGGGAGTTCCCGCTTTTTTGAAATGGCCTTGTGGCCCTTCTTCGCGAATCACCTGACCGGTTTTGAGCCGTTGCAAGGCCGGAACCCCCCAAACGCCGACGATCGCCGACAATCCCGCACCGACCCAAAACGGTAACGTCAGTGAAAAGGCGGCATCGAACAGGCGATCGTTGAAAACATCAAAGATAACGGCGGCGAGACTCAAGACCCCAGCCAACACCCAGGAGAGACGCCCTCCGGTGAGGGTCTCTCTTCGATTCGAGACTTTCGTATCCACAGCACTTCCTCGTCACTCCCCACACTCGACTTTGTTGTAGGCTGCTTTTCAAGGTTGAGTTTTCAAGTTTGAGATCGATCGCCGTTTTCCTTTGGTTTTGACGGAAACTTCGAGCGATCGACCCTCAAAACCCACACCTCAAACCCGTACCTACAAGTCGTCGCTGTCGTTGCTGTCGTCGCTCTCGTTATAACTATCGTCTTCTTCCTCTGCAATCAAACCGATGAATTCTTCCTCTTCGCGAGCGGCAGATTGTTCTCGATCGTCGCGAGGAATGATGCGCCCCGAGGCTTTGAGCCATTCTAAAAGAGAGGTTTCGCGAAGGGACGGAATCAATTCCGCCGGTTCGTGGCGCGGAAGTTGACGTAGAGATGGATTGATCGGATCGTTCATTCTCGTTTTTGGAACTCTATGGAATTCGCCGTTGAATGGTAACACTTTGTCCGCAATCGCTCGGCCCTCTTTGAGAAAAAACTCTCTAGAAAATAGCTGAGTCGATTACCTCATCGATTTTAGAACATTGGCGGCGGCGTTAACCCTTTTAACGGTTCGCGATCGCTCTCTAAGCCTTTGCTTTGAACCAACACGCCGAATCCCCCCAATCCCGTGGGGTCGATGAGGGAGTGCAACACCTGGCGACGCTGCATGACGTTGATAATATCCTCTCCGGTGGCCGGACGGTTTTCCTGTCCTAGTGCGGCCAGTCGGTCTCCGAGTCCCAACGCCATTAAAAACAAGCCCTGTTGGGTAAATCCTTCTGTGGTCAGACCGCAGGCCTCCCCCTGACGCTGCAAGGCGGTAAAATCCACGTGGGCAGTGATGTCTTGTTCTCCGACGGCGATATAGGGATTGTCGTGATAGCGATGTTGGCAGTAACACTGTAACGTCCCGCTCGATCGACCGGGGCTGTAGTACCGTTGCGCTTCGTAGCCGTAATCGACGGTCAAAACGTAGCCTCGCTGGAGTTGGTTAGCCACGGTTTCCAACCACGAGAGGGCTTGCCGGTTGACTTCGGTTCGATAGCCGTCCCGAAAGCCGCTGGGGTCGATTCCCACGAGGTCGAAGTACTCCCGCAGTTGCGGCGTCGAGAGTTCCCCCGTCACCTCTTGAAAGCCGCCGGATGCGTCGAGGGTGGTGTAAATTTCCCGTAACTGACCGTTTTCGACGGCGAGGCGGTGGACGGGAAAGGCGTCGACGAGTTCGTTAGAGAGAAAACAGCCGACGATCGACGCCTCGGGAATTTCGTCCCCATCGCACCAACGTAGGTTGGCCCCTTGAATTTGCTTTTGGTGCGATCGCAAACTCGGGGAAGTTTCGACAATAATGTATTCGATCGCCTCGAAACAATCCCTCGCCTCGCGCTGGAGATATCGCAAGGTATCGACGGCTAAAATACCTTGACCCGCCCCCATTTCTACGACGGAAAACGGGTTGGGTTTTCCTAAAATTTCCCAAATCTGACGCAATTGTTTCGCCAACATTTCCCCAAAATCTGCACTGAGGTGGGTTGACGTGACGAAATCGCCGCCCGCGCCGAATTTCGCCCCTCGGGAGTAATAGCCCTGTTGGGGGTGATATAAGACCGTTTCCATGTACTCAGCAAAGGAAATGCGGCGGTTGGGGGCGGTTTCGAGGCGCTGTTGGAGAAGTCGAATCAGTTCGGGGTTGGAGTTGGGCGTCATAGCCACGAAAATCGGTGTGAAGGACGAATCAAAAAGCTGCGATCGATTGTAATACCGTTGCGGGCGAGATTTGGCGATCGCATCGAAATTTGAAGGTTCTCGCCAGTTTAGACGAGGCGGCGATCGCTATCGACCTTTGGGGATTGTAACGATTAAGCCCCAATTTTTTCTCAACTCTCTCTATAGAGAGAGGTAACCTCTCGGGTTAATTCAATACCCTAGAAACAAGACTCGGTTAATGTCTTAAAAACCATTGGTAGGCTGTAAACAATCAACGATTGATATGACGACTACAGTAAAACGCCCCACCTCGATCGAATCCTATCTCGGCGAGGAAGCCGACGATCTCCTAAACTATCAAGCGCGACTTCCCAAGGAGATGTTAAACCTTCCCTCGGGAGATGTGGTCGATCACCTGTTCGCCCAGAGCGATCGCAATCCCCAAGTCTTGCGCAGTCTCCAACAACTCTTCAGCCACGGTCGCCTCGCCCATACCGGCTATCTCTCCATCCTCCCCGTAGACCAAGGAATCGAACATTCCGGCGCAGCATCCTTCGCCCCCAACCCCCTCTATTTCGACCCAGAAAACCTAGTACGCCTCGCTTTAGAAGGCGGATGCAACGCCATCGCCACCACATTAGGCGCGTTGGGGTCCGTATCTCGCCGCTACGCCCACCGCATCCCCTTTATCGTCAAACTCAACCACAACGAGTTACTCACCTATCCCAACCGATACGACCAAATTCCCTTTGCCTCCGTCGACCAAGCTTGGAACCTCGGCGCCACCGCCGTAGGTGCGACCGTTTACTTCGGTTCAGAAGAATCAGCCCGACAAATTCGCGAAGTCGGCCGCGCCTTCGAACGCGCCCACGAACTGGGAATGGCGACGATTCTGTGGTGTTACCTACGAAACTCCGTCTTCAAACAGGATAAGGACTACCACACCGCCGCCGACCTCACCGGACAAGCCAACCACATGGGCGTCACCCTCGAAGCCGACATCATCAAACAGAAACAGCCCCAGTGTAACGACGGGTACGACGCCGTGGCGCGGGGAACGGGCGGAAAATACGGACGCACCCACGAGCGCGTTTACGCCGAACTCACCAGCCAACACCCCATCGACTTGACGCGATATCAAGTCCTCAACTGCTACGCCGGACGCATCCCGTTGATTAATTCCGGCGGCGCTTCGGGAGACAACGATTTCGCCCAAGCGGTACGAACGGCGGTGATTAACAAACGGGCTGGCGGTGGCGGTTTGATTTCCGGCCGCAAGGCGTTTCAGCGCCCGATGGAAGAGGGGGTGAAACTCCTCCACGCCATTCAAGATGTCTATCTGTCGCCGGAGGTTGCGATCGCCTGAATTCGCGCGGACTTACGCAGAAACCCGGTTGTTAAAATCATCGATCGCCGTGAGATTCCCGGTATTTCGGAAATACCGGGGATTTGTTAATTTCACGAGATTTCCAGTTCCCTCAGACCGCCAACCTGTCCTGTTCCGTCGCGATATTCGGCGACGATTTCGAGAAATCGCCGTTGTCCCCAAATGCCGTTGTCCCCAAATCCCAGAGTCTCCGGGTTGACCGTATCGATCGCCACTCCTTCCCGAATTCTCCCCTCAACCCCTCTGCTTCACCGCTCCTTCACAGACTGCCCCCCAAACAGCCATGTAAAATTGTAAAGCTACTCCTTATGTGTGACTTAGTTTATGAATAGCGCCTTCCTCGATCGACTCCACAGTCCCGAGCGTCCCGTTCTCGTGTTCGACGGCGCCATGGGAACCAACCTGCAAGTACAGAACCTCACCGCCGAGGATTTCGGCGGTCCCCAATACGAAGGCTGTAACGAATACCTCGTCCAAACCAAACCCGACGCCGTCGCCACCGTTCACCGCGCCTTCCTCGAAGCCGGTGCCGACGTCATCGAAACCGACACCTTCGGCGGAACCCCAGTCGTCCTCGCCGAATACGACCTAGCAGACAAAGCCTACGAACTCAACAAAGCCGCCGCCGAACTGGCCAAAAGCATCGCCGCCGAATACTCCACCCCCGAAAAACCTCGCTTCGCCGCCGGGTCGATGGGGCCCGGAACCAAACTCCCCACCCTGGGACATATCGACTTCGACAGCCTTCGCAACGCCTACACCATCCAAGCTGAAGGACTCTACGACGGCGGCGTCGATTTGTTTCTCGTCGAAACCTGCCAAGACGTTCTGCAAATCAAATCCGCACTCAACGCCATCGAAGACGTATTCGCCAAAAAAGGCGATCGCCGTCCCATCATGGTCTCCGTCACCATGGAACAGTTCGGCACCATGCTCGTCGGCTCCGAAATCGGCGCGGCGCTGGCCATCCTCGAACCCTACAATATCGATATCCTGGGTCTCAACTGCGCCACCGGCCCCGACTTGATGAAAGACCATATCCGGTACTTATCGGAACATTCCCCCTTCATCGTCTCCTGCATCCCCAACGCCGGACTTCCCGAAAACGTCGGCGGTCAAGCGCACTACAAACTCACCCCCCTCGAACTGAAAATGTCCCTGATGCACTTCATCGAGGACTTAGGGGTGCAAATTATCGGCGGATGCTGCGGAACCCGACCCGAACATATCGCCGCCTTAGCCGAAATTTCCCAAACCCTCCATCCCAAAGACCGGAAACCGAACTACGAACCCTCCGCAGCCTCCATTTACTCGACCCAAACCTACGAACAGGACAACTCCTTCCTCATCGTCGGCGAACGCCTCAACGCCAGCGGGTCGAAAAAAGCCAGAACCCTCCTCAACAACGAAGATTGGGACGGTCTCGTGGCTTTGGCGAGAGCGCAGGAAAAAGAAGGCGCACAAATTCTCGATGTCAACGTCGATTACGTAGGACGGGACGGCGTGCGCGATATGCACGAATTAGTCTCGCGTCTGGTGAACAACGTCAAACTTCCGTTGATGCTGGACTCGACCGAGTGGGAAAAAATGGAAGCGGGGTTGAAAGTGGCCGGCGGTAAATGCCTCCTCAACTCCACCAACTACGAAGACGGCGAACCGCGATTTTATAAAGTATTAGATTTAGCCAAAAAATACGGCGCGGGAATTGTCGTCGGAACCATCGACGAAGACGGTATGGCGCGAACCGCCGAGAAAAAATTCGAGATTGCCAAACGCGCCTATTACGCGGCGATCGAATACGGCATTCCGGCGCGAGAAATCTTTTTCGACCCCCTGGCACTTCCGATTTCGACAGGGATTGAAGAAGACCGAGAAAACGGCAAAGCCACCATCGAATCCATTCGCCGGATGCGGCAAGAACTCCCCGACTGCCACATTATTTTAGGGGTGTCTAACATCTCCTTCGGTTTGAACGCCGCCGCGCGACAAGTCCTCAACTCCGTCTTTCTCCACGAGGCGATGGAAGTGGGATTGGATTCGGCCATCGTCAGCGCCAGCAAGATTTTACCCCTGGCGAAAATCGACCCCGACCACCAAAAAGTCTGCCGCGATCTCATTTACGATCGCCGGGAGTTCGACGGCGACGCTTGCACCTACGATCCCCTCGGAATTCTCACCACCCTGTTTGAAGGAAAATCGGCGAAGAAAACTAAACAAATCGACGCAAATCTTCCCATCGAAGAGCGGTTAAAACAACACATCATCGATGGCGAACGGATTGGGTTAGAAGAATCCCTCGAAACCGCTCTCAAACAATATCCACCCCTGGAAATTATCAATACCTTCCTCCTCGACGGCATGAAAGTTGTCGGCGAGTTGTTCGGTTCGGGACAAATGCAACTTCCGTTTGTGTTGCAGTCGGCGCAAACGATGAAAGCAGCAGTTGCCTATCTCGAACCCTACATGGATAAAGAAGACGCCGACGACAGCGGCAAAGGCATTTTCTTAATCGCCACTGTAAAAGGAGACGTTCACGACATTGGTAAAAACCTCGTCGATATCATCCTCTCTAACAACGGTTATAAAGTCATCAACCTCGGCATTAAACAACCCGTTGAAAACATCATTCGCGCCTACCGCGAACACAACGCCGACTGTATCGCCATGAGCGGTTTGTTGGTTAAATCTACTGCCTTCATGAAAGATAATTTAGAAGTCTTTAATGAAGAAGGAATTACCGTACCCGTGATTCTCGGCGGTGCGGCGTTGACGCCGAAATTCGTTTACCAAGATTGTCAGAACGCCTATAAAGGGCGAGTGATTTACGGAAAAGATGCCTTTGCCGACTTGCACTTTATGGACAAGTTGATGCCCGCCAAGGCCGATGGCGAGTGGGACGATTTGAAAGGCTTCTTAAATGAAGAAAACGGCAAGGTGGAAGTGGTGGAAACTGCCGAACCCGTGGCGGAGAAGCCCGAAAAAGACAAATCCCAACCCGCCGAACCCGTCGAAGTCGATACTCGCCGTTCCGAAGCGGTGGATGTGGAGATAGATCGACCCACACCGCCGTTTTGGGGAACGAAAATCCTGCAACCGGAAGACATTCCCCTCGAGGAACTCTACGGCTATTTGGACTTACAAGCCTTGATTGCAGGTCAGTGGCAGTTCCGCAAACCTCGCGAACAGTCTCGGGAAGAGTACGAAGCGTTTTTAGAAGAAACGGTTTATCCGATTTTGGAAACTTGGAAACAACGCATCGCCGAGGAAAATTTACTGCACCCTCAACTGATTTACGGCTATTTTCCCTGTCAGTCGGAAGGGAACTCCCTGCATCTTTATAAACCCGAGGAAGCGGAATCGGGACAGTTAACTGAACCCGTGGCGACGTTTACTTTTCCCCGTCAAAAATCCATGCGTCGTCTGTGTATTGCAGACTTTTTCGCACCGAAAGAAAGCGGACAAATTGACGTATTTCCCATGCAAGCGGTGACCGTGGGGCATATTGCCACAGAATTCGCTAACAAACTGTTTGCGGCGAACGAGTACACCGATTATTTGTACTATCACGGTATGGCGGTGCAGATGGCGGAAGCGATGGCAGAATGGATTCACGCGAAGATTCGCCGCGAATTAGGATATGGGGATTTGGAACCGGAGAATATTCGCGATGTGTTGGCGCAACGCTATCAAGGTTCGCGATATAGTTTCGGTTATCCCGCTTGTCCGAACGTTTCCGATCAATACCGTCAGTTGGAGTTGATGGGAGTCGATCGAATCGGAATGTATATGGACGAAAGCGAACAGTTGTATCCGGAACAGTCTACAACGGCGTTTGTGGCGTATCATCCGGTGGCGAAATACTTCAGCGCATAGTTTGAAGGGATGGCGTAAGTTGGGTTAGCGAAAGCGTAACCCAACCCCTTTTCAAGTCAATTTACAAACCTCATGAATTACATCCCACTCGTCGCGCGAATTTGCCTCGCTACCATCTTTCTGAGAGCGGGAATCAATAAAATTACGGGATTTGCTGCAACTGCTCAAATGATGGGCGATCGCGGGTTGCCGATTCCCGCAGTGCTGCTTGTCGGAACCATTGTGTTTCAACTCCTCGGCGGCTTGTCTCTAGTTCTCGGGTACAAAGTTCGTATCGGAACGATTTTGTTAATTCTGTTTCTCGTCCCCGCCACGATTGTGTTTCACAATCCCACCGATCCCGCACAAACCACCGCGTTTTTCAAAAATCTGGGGTTACTGGGGGGGTTGTTGATGGCGTTTTATTTCGGTTCGGGGCCGGTGAGTTTGGACAGAGGGCGGTAACGGTTGGCGAACCAAAACCCTAACTTCTAGCTGCTCCCTCGTCACCAAATCCGCTGCAAATTCAACCGAAACTCCGGTAAAACCACCTCCCCCGACAGTTCCAGCGGACGGTCTAACACCTCGACTTCTCCTCCGTCGCGGTAGACTTCCACCTGTTGCCGTTGGGGGTCGATGAGCCAACCCAGTCCCGTGCCGTTGTCGCGATATTCCTGCATTTTGGCTTGTAGCGGCAGCAGGTTATCAGAGGGCGATCGCAGTTCGATAACGAAATCCGGACATAGCGGCGGAAAACCCCGACGTTGTTCCGGGGTGAGAGCGTCCCAGCGAGAGCGACTCACCCAAGCCGCATCCGGGGAACGGATGGCACCGTTGGGGAGGATAAATCCAGTAGAAGAGTCGAACCCTTCACCGAGGTCTGAATGGGTTTCGACCCAAATGCCAAGCTGGGCGGTCAAGCTGAAGTTTCGTTGACCGGATTCGCCGCCAGTGGGGGGCATGACAATCAATTCTCCTTTGGCAGTACGTTCTAAGCGTAAGTCGCGGTTGGCCGCGGCCAGGGCTTCAAATTGTTCCGGAGTGACCTGGAGAATGGTGGAGGTTGGCAGTTCCAGGGTGAGGGTGGCGTCCATGGGATGGCCTCCTGGTAATTTGGGGCGATGTTTGTATTTTAGGCGATTGGAAAGGGGGGAAATTTGAGGGTCGATCGTCTTGTTATTACAGTGACGTAGGGTGCGTGACTTGAAAACTCGGGGGTCGAACCTGAAACCGATACATCGTCACGCACCGCCAACGTATATCGCTATGAAAACCGACAAGATTTTCTACCGCATTTTCCTGCGACAACCGGAACTCATCGCCGAACTCGTCCCCGGAATTCCGCCAGATTGCGAGTTCGAGTATAGCGCCCCCGTCCTCAAAGAACGGGAACGGCGACTCGATGGCTTACTGACTCCTATCGGCGACGACCTCAACCTCCCCCTGGTATTCCTCGAAGCCCAGATGCAGAGCGACAACGGGTTTTATCGACGCTTTTTCGGGGAAATTTTCCTGTATTTGGAACAGTACGAGGTGACGCGACCTTGGCGGGGATTGTTGCTGTTTCCCCGTCGTACCTTGGATTTTGGCGTTGAAACGCCCTATCGCAGCCTGTTAGACAGCCAAGTGGAACGGTTCTATCTCGAAGACTTAATCCCATTGACGGACTTGAGTCCCAATTTAGAACTGTTGCGGTTATTGGTGGTTTCGCCAGAAGAAGCGGCCGAAAGTGCCCGTCGTCTGTTAAGTCGAGAAGCGAGTGAGGCGGCATTTCAGCGACGCTTAGATTTGCTCGAAAGTATACTGGTGAGTAAGTTTCCAAAGTTGAGTTGGGAGCAGATACGGGAGATGTTGGATATCACGAACGTCAGACTTCAGGACACCCAGTTTTACAAGGATGTGTTCGCCGAAGGTCGCCAGGAAGGTCGCCAGGAAGGTCTCGACCAAGGCGAACTGGAGATACTGCTGCGACAGTTAAGCCGCCGTTGTGGGGAACTGTCCCCCCAGCAGCAACAACAGGTGAAATCGCTTTCTCGAACGCAGCGGGAAGCCTTGGCGGATGCACTGTTGGATTTTACGGGAATGGCGGATTTTCAGGTTTGGTTGCAGCAGCAGTCTGTCTAGACCGGTTTGAGAACGAGGGGAGGTTTTGTCGTGAGTCGAGGAAAACAGGTGGAGGCGAAACCCGTGCCGGTTTTGGAAAGCGGAGATCGCTTGTCTCGGGTCGAATTTGAGAAACGCTACCACGGAATGCCTCATGTTAAGAAAGCGGAGCTAGTTGAGGGAGTTGTTTACGTGGCATCTCCGGTGAGGATGGGAAAACACGCGAACCCTCATGCCAGAGTTATAACTTGGTTGGGAGTGTACGAAGCGATCGCGCCAAGTGTAACGCTTGGAGATAACGCGACAGTTCGCCTAGACTCGAAAAATGAAGTTCAACCCGATGCCCTCTTGCGGCTCGATGAGGCGGCGGGGGGACAGTCGCGGATTAGCGAGGACGATTATATTGAAGGTGCGCCGGAGTTGATTGTGGAGATTGCGGCGAGTACGGCATCTTACGACCTCCACGATAAGTTACGGGCGTACCGTCGGAACGAGGTTCGGGAATATCTGGTTTGGGTGGTTCTGGAAGAGGAGTTTCGCTGGTACGTTCTCGACGAGGGGGAATATCGCCAGCAGGAACCGGACGCGGCGGGTTGTTTGAGTAGTCCGTTTTTTCCGGGGTTGGTGTTGGATGTGAAGGCTCTGCTGGCGGGGGAGATGGGGCAGGTTTTGACGCGGTTGCAGGTAGGGTTGGGGTCGTGACGGTTGTAATTTGACGGTTTGGAGGTGTTTTATGGTTGCGGTTCCTCCCTTGACGGGTCAACTCACGCTTGAGGAGTTCTTGGCTTATCCCGAGACTCAACCGGCTTGTGAATATGTTGAGGGGAATGTTCGGCAAAAACCAATGCCGCAAGGGGAACATAGCGCGTTACAGATTCGTTTGGGGACGGCGATTAACGAGGTGGCGGTTCCGGGGAAGTTGGCTCATGGGTTTACGGAACTGCGGTGTACGTTTTCGGGGCGCTCTATTGTTCCCGATATCGCCGTGTTTGCTTGGAGTCGGATTCCCAAGACGGAACGGGGGAGAATTGCCAATCGCTTCGACTGTCATCCGGATTGGGTTATCGAGATTCTGTCGCCGGAGCAGTCAGCGAACCAGGTGATTGAGAAAATTCTCTATTGCTTGAATGCCGGGACGCAATTAGGATGGTTGATTGACCCTCAAGACGAGTCGGTGGTAGTATTCCAACCGGATAGCTTGCCGCAGGTTCGCTCGGGGGTGGAACCTTTACCGGTGTTGGAGGGTCTGGACAATCTGAGCGTGTCGGCAAAACATATATTCGATTGGCTGGTGATTTAGTGGAGTGGGAACTTAGAAAAACATCTTTCGTCAAGCAACTTTAAGTAGTCTTGAGTGTTTTTGTTTGAGGTTTTCTTCAGCCACAAATTCTTCGGAGCTGTAGGTTCAGTTAAGCCAATCTAATTCTGAAATCTTGGGATTAATTCGCAAAAAGCCTGAGTAGCTATCTGGTAAAAGTCTATTTCTGGATTTTGCTATTCATTCAATTGGTACACCGAGAATGGTGTCGAGGTCAAGCTTAATATATTTGGAATTGTAAAGATACACAAAATGTTTGATGGTAAGACGATATTAATTACGGGCGGAACGGGTTCCTTTGGAAAGCATTGCGTCAAAACGTTGTTGGAACGCTACCAGCCGCGAAGAATCATTGTTTACTCCCGTGACGAACTCAAGCAATTTGAAATGGCGCAAGTATTCGACGCGCCATCTATGCGCTATTTCATTGGCGACGTTCGGGATGCGAAGCGTTTGGGGCTAGCAATGCGGGATGTGGATTATGTCATCCACGCCGCAGCACTCAAGCAAATTCCTGCGGCTGAATACAATCCAATGGAGTGTATTAAAACAAATATTCACGGTGCGAATAATGTTATTGATGTTGCTTTAGAACAGGGAGTTGAAAAAGTTATTGCTTTGTCTACAGATAAAGCAGTAAATCCCGTTAACCTTTATGGCGCGACAAAGTTAGCGGCAGATAAACTATTTGTTGCGGCGAATAACATCGCGGGTAGCCTCAAAACTCGCTTCTCGGTCGTTCGCTATGGTAACGTTCTTGGGTCGCGCGGTTCTGTTATTCCCTTTTTTAAACGACTGATTGCGGAAGGTGCGACAGAGCTTCCCATTACGGATCCTCGAATGACTCGGTTCTGGATTACGCTTCAACAAGGTGTAGATCTGGTTTTGTCTAGCTTCGATCGCATGCAGGGCGGTGAGATTTTTGTCCCCAAAATTCCGTCGATGAAAATGACGGATATGGCGAAGGCTTTAGCACCCAATCTTCCTCACAAGATTGTTGGAATTCGACCGGGAGAAAAACTACACGAGGTGATGTGTCCGGCTGAGTCCTCGCACTTGACCTTAGAGTTTCACGATCGCTATGTCATCACGCCGACCATCGAATACTCTCACAAAGTAGACTATAGCTGTAACGCAGTGGGAGAAACGGGAAAACCCGTGCCGGAAGGATTTGTCTACAGTTCTGATAACAACACGGACTGGCTAACGGCAGAGCAGTTACTTGATTTGATTCGAGAATAGGCTTATGGCAGAGTATATTCCCTACGGCCGTCAGGATATTTCGCAGCAGGATATCGATGCTGTGGTTGAAGTGTTGCGATCGGACTGGATTACCCAAGGTCCGGCAATTCAACGCTTTGAAAAAGCGGTTGCGGAGTATTGCGGCGCGAAATATGCTGTAGCCGTGACGAGTGCCACCGCCGCTTTACACATTGCCTGTTTAGCGGCCGGATTGGGAAAAGGGGATATTCTCTGGACTTCGCCGAATACCTTTGTGGCTTCGGCAAACTGTGGGTTGTATTGTGGCGCAGATGTCGATTTTGTCGATATCGATCCTCGGACTTACAATCTCAGTATTGAGGCATTGGAACAGAAGCTCGATCGCGCCGAACGGGAAGGGAAACTGCCAAAGGTTGTCGTTCCCGTTCATCTGGCGGGACAATCCTGCGAGATGGAACGCATCGAACCGCTGGCGCGACGTTATGGGTTTACGGTGCTTGAGGATGCCTCCCACGCGATCGGAGCGCAGTATAGAGGTAAGCCAGTCGGATCTTGTGCGTATTCCGATCTGGCAGTGTTTAGCTTTCATCCTGTGAAGATTATCACTACGGGGGAAGGCGGAATGGTGGTGACGAATCGAGATGATTTGTACGAACGGCTCGTTCGGCTGAGAACCCACGGCATCACGCGCAATCCTGACTTAATGACTGAAGCACCTCATGGTTCGTGGTACTACCAACAGTTAGAGTTGGGATTGAACTATCGCATGACGGACATTCAAGCAGCGTTGGGTGCAAGTCAGATGCAGCGTCTCGATGAGTTTGTGTCCCGTCGTCGTTTTTTGGCGTGTCGGTATGACGAGTTACTGCAAGGGTTGCCAGTTACGTTACCCGAGCAACATTCAGATACTGCATCGAGTTGGCACTTATACGTCGTTCGCTTGAACCGAGAGAAAATTGAGAAAACCCATCGGGAAGTGTTTGAAGCGTTGCGAGGCGCGGGAATTGGGGTAAATTTGCATTATATCCCCATCCATACTCAGCCGTACTATCAAAAACTCGGCTTTCAATGGGGAGATTTTCCGGAGGCAGAGCGGTATTATCGAGAGGCGATTAGTTTACCGTTATATTACGGGTTGACCGAATC
>NZ_JBNGCO010000033.1:9031-42116 GCF_049974805.1 Baaleninema sp. | reverse complement strand
AGTAACTACCTGTGGGTAGGAATCACCGTCCTTCTAGGGCGGTGAGGATGTCAAAAATATTTCACTCTCCGACTCTCGGGCAAGTCTAAACCGACTATGTTTAACGCCACCGAAATCCTGATTCAAAATTTCGTCGAACGATTGCGGGAAGGATACCATCGCACCTATGGCGGTTATAAGCCCGATTACGCCGATATTATCGCCTGGGCGGGGGGTATGGCCCTGGAAAATATCGCCAACAGCGACGCCCTCTATCACACCGTCGAACATACCATCGGCGTCGCCCTCGTCGGACAGGAAATTCTACGGGGAAAACACATCCGCGAAGGAGGAATTACCTGCGAAGACTGGCTGCACTTTATCATCTCCCTGGTTTGCAGCGATATCGGTTTCGTCAAAGGCGTCTGTCGCCAGGATCGCATTGAAGACAACCGCTTCGACTCTGGAACTAGCGAGTTAGTCGCCCTCGACCCCGGTGCCACCGATGCCAGTTTAGCCCCCTATCACGTCGATCGCAGCAAGTTATTTGTTGACGAACGCTTCAGCGGACATCGCCTCATCGTCTCGGAAGTCATCAAACGCAACATCGAATATACCCGCCAGCAATCTCCCGACGTCGATGGCTACGAAGATACCTCCGGCTATCCCGGTTTGTTGCGGGCGGCGGATTTAATCGGACAACTCAGCGATCCTCGGTATTTAAATAAGTTAGGGGCGTTGTATTATGAATATGAAGAAACGGGACTCAATCAAGAGTTAGGCTACCGACATGCGGGAGATTTGCGCCGCAGCCACTCGAAACAGTATTGGGACGTGATTTATCCGGCGATCGAAAACGCTCTGGACTATCTTTCCCTCACTCAAGAAGGAAAACAGATTATCGCTAATCTCTACGCCAACGTCTTCGTTGTCGAACACGATACCAGTCAGGCTATGTCGCCGTCTGGTATTATCAAAAAAAAGTGATTTTGTCAAGGCTTTCGCTTCAGTAAATTCTAGAAAGAACCCCGGAATCGCTCAGATTCCGGGGTTCTCGTTGCCTAAGTTTCAAGTGAGATGCTCCCCATCCCCATCGCAACCTCCGGCGTCGCTTAGGGATTGTTCAGACAAAATGGTTTATAAACGAGGCATTGCCAACGATTACTTGCCATTTCCGTTGTTCGATCGCGCGTAATCGTCTTGGAAACGGATAATATCGTCTTCTCCGAGATATTCCCCGTTTTGAACCTCAATCAACACCAACGGAATCACGCCGGGGTTTTCCAGGCGGTGTTTCGTTCCCTGGGGAACGTAAGTCGATTGATTGCTGTAAACCATTTGCTCTTTCTCGTCGCAAATGACGCGGGCGGTTCCCGAAACCACAATCCAATGCTCGCTGCGGTGGTGGTGCATTTGCAAGCTCAGGCGATGTCCCGGTTTGACTTCGATCCGTTTGATTTTATACTGAGGCCCTTCTTCGAGAACCGTAAACGATCCCCAAGGGCGGAGTTCGGTGGCGGCGACGCTAGCCGTCAAAGTTTCTGGAAGTGCGGCGGTGTTCGTTTTAGACTTATCTTGAACGGATGCCATATTGATTTTCTCCATGCAGCGTTGACGTTCGGGAAGCTCGAACGAGCAAACGAGGTCTCGTTTGACCAAACTTCAGTCGGTCTGAGTTGAAAAGGCTACTGTTTCCATTTTGGTCTAGGAAATTGGAAACTGGGGAAAATTCACCGCGACTTTAAGCAATCTTTAAAACTCTATGCAGCGATCGATCTCCCGAGGGATCGCTGCAAATCCCCCTGGAAGTCTCCGCAATTTTACGGAAGTTGGCGGCGATCGCTGCTCCCATTCCCGACTCGCCCCCCCTCGGAGAGTTCCCCAAACTCGCGTAACGGGATCGATCGAATTTACACAGACTTTAAGCTTTGTGGCTCGTCTTAACGGCGTCGGCGTCGATCGAACGGAGAGGAACCTTCCTCGTTTTCCGAGTATTTTGCCCCTTTCGCCGCCCGTTTCACCCGTTCCAGACGACTGGGAAAATCGCTTTCGTCGTAAATTTCCCCCACCAGTTCCTCGAGAATGTCTTCGAGGGTAATCAACCCCACCGTTCCCCCGTACTCGTCCACCACGATCGCCATGTGCAACTGTTGTTGTAACATCTCCTTAAGCAGATCGGCGATGCGTTTGGTTTCGGGAACGTACACCGGTTCGTCCATCACCGACGTCACCAATTCCATCGCGCGATCGCCCGAAGGACGCGATCGCAACTGTTGCAACGCCCGTTTCAAGTGAACCACGCCAACGATTTGGTCCTTCGACTCCTCCTGAACCGGAACCCGCGAATATCCCGTCTCCAAACACAAATCCACCAATTCCTGCAACGTCGCCTCATGAGAAATCGTCCGCATTTCAATCCGGGGTTTCACCACGTCTTTCGCACTGAGGCGATCGAGCATCAACGCCTTATGCAGCAGTTGGTGTTTGTGAAAGTCTAACTTACCTTTACCCCCCAACACCTCGATCATCAACTGCAAATCCTTCACCGACTCCCCCTGTTGCGCCTCCCGCGACTGAAACTGACGCAACGCCACCTGAGTAATCGTCTCGAACAGGCGAATCACGCCCAAAAACGAAAGCAGTTGCGACAGCCAGTAAATGGGGCGCACCACCACCATAAAAATCGGCAAAACGTTGTTGATGGCGACAGATTTCGGCACGATTTCCCCGAAGGTTAACACGAGAAACGTGACGACTGCCGTGGCGATACCGATGCCTCGATTTCCCAACCAAAGGCTAAACAAATTACTCGTCAGAATCGCCGAGAGGTTGTTTACCAGCGTATTCCCCACCAGCAGCGTAATAATGAAGCGAGTGCGGTTGGCTTGCAGGAGTTGAAAAATCCGCTTCGGCGTGTTCGGCTCCTGCATCAACGCCCGTAACTTAAAATTGTCTAAGGCCGTAATCGCCGTTTCCGATCCGGCAAAAAACCCTGACAGCAGTAGCATCACACACAGCGTAACGATATCGAGCCAGACACTACCCAACAACGGCTCGATTTCCGCAACTGCAAACAGGAACATTGAAGAAGGTATCAAAATGTCGATCGACAAGAGAAACCCTGACTCGCCTCGCGGCTGAGCCAGGATTTTCCAAAACTGTGAAATACTAGAGGCGGAGGCTTATCCGGCATACGCGGCTTGGTATGCCCACCACATCAGAAACGCGATACCGCCGAGAACCAGAATCGAAGAGAGTGCGATCGCAACGGGCGTATCTGCGCCCTTGAATTTCATAATGCCGCGATTGAGGTCAGTCATAATCCAGTCGTTTGCTAACAGGACTTGTGTCGAGTGATTTCAGTGGAGGGCGATCGAGCCGAACCGCTCCCTTACAGTGGAACGATCGACCCCCCGTATTGTACACTATCTGAGGCAACGTCAGACAGATTTTACCCCTAGGATATTTGATTTCGGTATGAGCAGCAAGCCCGCAATTTCCTTTTCTCACCTCGGATGCGAGAAAAATCGCATCGATACCGAGCATATGCTGGGATTGCTCTTAGAAGCGGGGTATCCCGTCGAAGCCAGCGAAGATTTAGCCGATTACGTCATCGTCAACACCTGTAGCTTCATCCAGGCGGCGCGAGAAGAGTCAGTGCGAACCCTCGTCGAACTCGCCGAAGACAACAAAAAAATTATTATCACCGGATGTATGGCGCAACACTTCCAAGAAGAGTTGTTAGCCGAAATTCCCGAAGCGGTGGCTGTGGTGGGAACCGGGGACTATAACAAAATTGTAGACGTTGTCAAACGCGCCGAAACCGGAGAGCGCGTCAAAGAAATTTCCGCCGAACCGACGTATATCGCCGACGAGTCTACCCCTCGCTACCGCACCACCAACGAGGGCGTCGCCTATTTGCGAGTGGCGGAGGGCTGCGATTACCGCTGTGCTTTTTGTATTATTCCCCATTTGCGAGGCAACCAGCGATCGCGCACCATCGAGTCCATCGTCGCCGAAGCCCAACAACTCGCCGCCCAAGGGGTGCAAGAGTTGGTATTGATTTCGCAGATTACCACCAACTACGGCGTCGACTTATACGGAAAGCCCAAACTCGCCGAATTGCTGCGGGAACTCTCAAAAGTAGAGGTTCCCTGGATTCGGATGCACTACACCTATCCCACAGGCGTCACCGCAGAAGTTATCGACGCCATCCGCGAAACCCCCAACGTCATCCCCTATTTAGACTTACCGCTACAGCATTCCCACCCTGATATTCTCAAGGCGATGAACCGTCCCTGGCAAGGGCGCGTCAACGATGCCATTCTCGATCGCATTAAAGCCGAACTCCCCGAAGCCGTCATGCGAACCACGTTCATCGTCGGCTTCCCTGGGGAAACAGACGAACATTTCCAGCATTTAGTGGAGTTCGTACAGCGTCACGAATTCGATCACGTCGGCGTCTTCACCTTCTCCCCGGAAGAGGAAACCCCGGCGTTTTCCATGGATAATCAAGTTCCCCAAGAAGTCATGGACGAACGGCGCGATATCCTGATGTCGGTACAACAGCCGATTTCTCTCAAACGCAACCAGGCGCAAATCGGGAAAGTCGTCGATGTGTTAATTGAAGAAGCCAACCCCCGCACCGGACAACTCATCGGGCGTTCTGCTCGCTTCGCCCCCGATGTAGACGGCGTGATTTACATTGAAGGTTCGGCGCATTTGGGGGCGATGGTTCCCGTGATGGTGACAGATGCGGATGCTTACGACCTGTTCGGGCGCGTGGCGACGGCGGCGGATTTGAAACGGCAGGTTTTGGCGGTTTAAGTTCGTTTTTTGGCGGTTTTCGCGAGTTTTTAACCCGGAGTCGCCGCCGCCACATCCCCCCTTGACTTGGGGGGAAATTTGTTTTAACATAAGGGTATTCTAAAATAATTAGGATATACCTTTTTGGTTGATTTTTTAATCAACACTTATTCAAATCGTCTCTCTAAGTTCGAGATCCCCGGCATCTCCAAGATGCCGGGGATCTATGGCGTGACTTTTTCGTTGAGTTCGACCCTCTCCTGTAGCTCAACGCATCATTTCCCGAGCCGTATTCTGCCAGCGATCGACCTGCATTCCGTAGTTGATAATGTCCCCCGTATTGGTTTCAGCGGCTCCAGCATGAAGACCGAGAATCACGTATTTTCCAGAAGCTAACCGACCTAACAGAGTTGCCCCAGACGCTCCGCTATTGGTATCGCAATCGTGGAGGAGTCGATCGTCACTGGCGAGTCCCAAGATACTGCAATTGCGGTGAATACCGGGTGTATTGCCGGGAGCGTAGCCGGGAGCGTTGTCGGGAAAATCGAAGGAATAGCCCACGAGGTTGAGTTTGTTTTGCAAAATCTCGAGGACTTCCGGACGTTCGATGGCCGGAACGAGCCAGCCAATTTCTCCGTAATATTCTCCGAGGGGTTCGTCGAGTTGAATTAAGGCCCAATCATCTGCAACCCGTCCGTCGTTGAAATTGGTGCCGTATTCAACAGCGATCGCCTTCGCCGTATCGCTCGATCGACCTCGAATCACGTTGGGACGAAACACCATTTCTCGATCGGTCAATTGGTGAGTATTGGCATCGATGACACAGTGAGCGTTGGTTAAAACCGTATTGCGTCCGATGAGAGTTCCCGTACACCAACCTTCCAACTGTCCTCTTATATCGTACTGTTCCACGCGACCGATCGCCGACCAAGGATAAGCCCCTGACGTCATCAAAACGCGATCGTCTTCACCAATCACAGCTCGTTCGCCATCGGGAACCGGACTCGGCGAAATACTCAACCCTTGCGGAACCTTACCAGAACTGTCCGTTTCGGGATTGAGGCTGAGGTCGATGGGGGTCAGTGCAAAGGTTTCCGCGTCGGGGGAATCCTGGCTGCGAACGACTTGCCAACTTCCCAAACCGACGGTTAAAAGCAACCCCAGACAAAAGCCGACGAACCATCGCCGTGGAAATCGCTGCATTTTCATGTTGGGTTCCGACTCCTCGATTGGATATCGATACATCGATTTCTATTTTGCCCGAGCCATTGGCGAAATCTTTGCTCGTTAAGGTTTTGGTAACAAAAATTTGTCCAAAAGCCCAGTTTTTCGGAAAAAGTAGGTGTTATTCAGGGAAGTTCTCGGGACTCAAGAGTCCCTCAGACCACTCCAACGCCTCGTTTTCGCGTTCTTCATCCGCCGCCATCGCTGCGTAACCGGCTTCAATGTCGGCAGCGATAACGTGAGGACGCAGTGAATCCTCAATAAACTTATCGATGTTGGGGCGATCGATCGTGCGATGCAAGCCGTCGTAAACCAATTCGTCTAGCCAAATTGTCAATTTTCGTTGCATCGTTTTTATGTTGCCAAATCTAGGCGCGATCGACGTTGCAAATTGCGTTACGACATCTGACAGTGGTGGGGGTTGTGATGTTATGCTATTTATAGAAGTGTAGCGAATATCAATTACGCTTTTCACCTATGTTAGAAGTTTCCGAGCGAGAGCGACAGCTTGAGCGTAAATTTACAGAACTATCCGATCGCATCGATCGCGAGACTCGGATGCTGTCTTCAACAACTCGAATTGTCTCGCATCCGGCTTATCAAGAAGCGATCGAAATGGGAGAATCTGCAATTCCTTTGATGTTAAGGCAACTGAGAGAAAATCCCAAGATTCGGTGGTTTACAGCCTTGAAAGAAATCACAGGGGAAGACCCCGTTCCAGCTTCCAGTCAGGGAAAAACCAAGGAGATGATAAAATGCTGGCTGGATTGGGGTGAAAGTCATTATTATCTATGAAAGAAGAAGACAACGAACCGATTGGTAATTATATCTGGAGAACTCAAGTTAGAGAAGAACTCGAAAAGCTATTTCCCAATCTTGCAAGTACAGGATATCGCTTGACGAGTCAAGATACTATCGAATATAACTGTGTTGCGTGGGCAGTTGGCCGTCAAGATGAGTGGTGGTGGCTAGACGAATTGGGAGAATCGTATTGGCCGCCTGAAGTGGAAAGAGAATTGACGATCGACTCTTTTATTAGTGTTTTTAAAAAAATCGGATATGAAGTTTGCAACGATGAAAATTTTGAAGAGGGATTTCAAAAAATTGCCATATATGCACAGCCGAATGGTGAACCTACTCACGTTGCAAGGCAGTTAAAGGAAGATTGCTGGACGAGTAAAATCGGGTCGCTAGAAGATATCGAACATCGACTCGAGGGCTTAAATAGTATGGAGTATGGTAAAGCTGAAGTTTTTATGAAATTAAAAAATTGACGATCTCGGGGTGCATCTAAATTTGAATTTTAAAAAATCATCAACGAAATCCAGTTTTCAAATCGTCTTAGAAAATTGCTTTCATAGAAATTGTCATCTCTACGGGGTTTCAGCCGACCGGATAAAAATCCACTTTCGGAATCGGATTGAAATTAACCCACCAAACTTCACCGCGTTTCACGAGCCACGTCCTCGATTAGCCCCTCAGACCACTCCAACGCCTCGTTTTCGCGTTCTTCATCCGCCGCCATCGCTGCGTAACCGGCTTCGATGTCGGCAGCGATAACGTGAGGACGCACTAAATCCTCAATAAACTTATCGATGTTGGGGCGATCGATCGCGCGATGCAAGCCGTCGTAAACCAATTCGTCCAGCGAAATCGTCAGTTTTCGTGGCATCGTTTTTATGTTGCCAAATCTAGGCGCGATCGGTGTTCTTCCATCGTCCCTACGTCCATCGTCCCTACGCTCTGCGTAGGGACGCACCGGGCGGACGCTCTGCGTCGAGTCATCAAACACAGGTTGCAGAGCGCCCCAACTCCCGTTCCTACGCTCTGCGTGGGAACGATAAGACATAATAAGCCATTTTTCTTGATGTATTTTCTGGATGTTTTATATCGTCCAATCTTGAGTTTCTAATTCTGAGATATAGTCAAAGTCTCGGATATTTTGGGTTAACAAAACCAAGTTGCGGGATAGGGCGATCGCTGCAATTCTTAAATCCATTGTAGATTCCCGAGGGTGTTGATGTTTCAGCTCTTTAAAAATAACAATTGCTTCATCATCCAAAGGTAAAACAATAGCCGATGCAGATGCAAAGCTTTGAAGAACTTCCCATAACAAAGCGTAGCCACGAGGTAAGTCAGTCTTTTTCTTGTTGCGATTAATTAAAGCATGAGCGCCAAGAACCTGTTCGTGAAAGCTCACGATTGAAAAAGCAAAATCTGCTGGGGAATGCTGACTCATTCGATTGAGTCCTTAAACAAGTATATTTCAAACCCGTTTTTCGCTGTAGAACACTGATGTGGTTTGTGTCAAGCAGGTATTTCATTCAGAGTCGTTTCCCAAAATGGCAATTGCTTCACATCACGGGTTTCCTTTAATCAAGAATATCGCCGGGAGTATTTTGTTCGCTCACAGAGTTGTCCTCTTCGATCTCGAACTTTCCCGTTTTTCGGAAATTACGTCCATATTCGAGAGCTTCAAGGAAAGCTTCTTCGTCGGAGATCGAACCAATCAGGTTGTCTACCCAATTATTAGCACTGGGCTTACTATCAACTTTGTTTTGCAGTTCGGACACTGCCTGTTCGAGTTTTGCTAAACGTTGTTCTAAGGTCGTTTCATCTAACATTGTATTCTTGCAAAACACTAACTACTTTATAGTTTAGATCGTTTGAGCTGAACCCGCGCGAGTTTCCCTCACTCTCGCCATTCCCCCTGAACGCCAAACGCCGCCCAGTAATAGGGATGTTCTCCAGCTTCCCACATCTCCAACTGCGCCTGACGCAACGCCGCCACAGGCGTTAACCCTTCCTCCCAAATTCCCTGATAAAACCGCACCATCAACGCCGCCGTTTTCTCGTCGCTGACGTTCCACAGGGACAACACCGTGCGTTCTGCCCCAGCATACATCAGTCCCCTTGTCAAGCCCACAACGCCTTCACCGCGCACGTTGTCGCCCAGTCCCGTCTGACAGGCGCTCAACACCACCATTTCCGCCGGAAGTTGCAGGTTGAAAATATCCCCCAGACGCAGAAAGCCGTTTTGTGGGTTGCCGTCGTCGTCCACCAGGGACAGCACCAACCCCGAGAGTTCCGGGTTTTCCTCGTTGGCGAAGCCGTGGGTGGCGAAGTGGACGAACTGATAGCGGTTGGCTCGATCGCTCGTCACCCAGGAATAATTGGCGTCGAAGTCGAAGACGCTGGTTTCGCCACCGTCAGCGAGGGCGAGAAGTCGATCGGCTTCCGTGCGACTGTGGGGTAGACGGGAGATGCCCCGCAGGTCGAAATCGCGCAGGGTGCGTTGGAGATCGAAGTCGGGTTCAACGGGGGCAGATTGTCCCGTGAGGCGGGGATCGTCGGCGGTGAAAACCGGGTCGGCGAGGATGGCGAGGCGGTTGGGTGCGGGGGGACGGCTTCCCATGACTTCCCGGTTGGTGGCGATGACAGTGGACGAGGGGGCGCTGACGAGTTCGTAGTTGACGAGGAGCGGTTCGTAAGCGTCGCGGTTGGGGGTGGCGAGGGCGCTGAAGGGGATTTGGTGGAGAACGCCATCGGGGACGATGAGGAGGCGCGAGGTGTTGAGTTGGTCGATAACGGGGGCGAGAACGATCTCGCTGAGGGCTTTGGCGTCACGAGTGGTGACAGGGAGGTTTCCCGATTTCTCAACATTGGTGTAAAAATTATTCGCCGCCGTTTCGATTTCGGCGCGTCCGGGGAGGGTGTACGCCTGGAAGCCGTTTGGGGTGACGACCCAAAGGTAACTGCGCTCTGTGCCGAGGGAATATTGCAGCAGGGTGGTGTCGGGGTCGAGGACTTGTTGCTGCACCTGTTCGAGGGTTAGCGGTTCGGGGTATTGCAGGGCGGCGTAGGCGGAGTTGGTTTCCCGCAGTTGGGCGGCGAGGGTGTCGAGTTCGCGGAGGACGGCGGTGGTTTGGCGGTTTGCGGCTTCGACGATCGCCTCAATTTCCTCGTTGTTCTGCACGGCTTGCAGGTCGGCGACTCGTTGCGCGTCGATGTTTCGCAGTTGTTGGCGCAGTTCCTGTTCGCGCTGGCGCAGTTGGGGATCGACGTTTTCGGTGATGTCGAGGTTGGCTTCGCTGAGGAGTTCGATGAGGGTGCGGGCGCGGGTGCGTTCGCTGGTGTTGAAGGCGCGGAGGTCGTAGCCTTCTTGGGGGGATTGCTGGTGCAGTTGCATCAGTAGGTCGATATAAAACTCGTAGTAGCCTTGGACGGTGGCGAAGTAGCTGGTGCGGAGGTCGGTGCTGGTAATTTCGCCGCGCAGTTCTTCGACGATGGCGATGGCGGCTTCGATGTTTTCCAGGGCGGTGGGGAGGTCGTTTTGGTTGCGATAAGTCCAGGCGATGTTGCCGAGGGTAAGAGCTTCTCCATCTCGGTTTCCTACCTCTCGCATAATCGGCAACGCCTGGTTGAAGTAGCTGAGGGCTTCACTGCGGTTGCCCAGGGCATTGTAGACCCCGCCGATGTTGTTGAGAGTGGCGGCTTCCCCCGCTCGATATCTGACTTCCTGCGTAATCAGTAAAGCCTGATTTAAGTAATTTAGAGCTTCATTGTGGTTACCCATTGCATTATAAACTAAGCCAATACCAGCAAGAGTGGCGGCTTCTCTATCGCGATTTCCGACTTCTCGCAGAGTTGCTAAAGCCAGGTTGTAGGAGTTGAGGGCTTCACTGTATTGTTCAAATGCACTAAAAACTTCACCGATGCCACTGAGAATAGTTGCAATACCTTCTCGATTCCCTACCTCTCGCAAGATCGGCAACGCTTGGTTGTAGTAATCCAGGGCTTCACTGGGGTTGCCCAGGGCATTGTAGACGGCGCCGATGTTGACGAGGGTGGTGGCTTCCCCAGCGCGATCGCCTACTTCTCGCTGAATCGGCAACGCTTGATTGAAGTAGTTGAGCGCTTCACTGCGGTTGCCCAGGGCATGGTATACGACACCAATTCGGCCGAGGGTAGCAGCTTCCCCATCTCGGTTTCCCACCTCGCGCATAATCGGCAACGCTTGGTTGTAGTAATCCAGGGCTTCACTGGGGTTGCCCAAAAAATCGTAGACCCCGCCGATGTTGACGAGGGTGGCGGCTTCCCCCGCGCGATCGCCCACCTCGCGCCTAATCGGCAACGCCTGGTTGTAGTAATTCAGGGCTTCACTGCGGTTGCCCTGGGCATAGTAGACTCCGCCGATGTTGTTGAGAGTGGCGGCTTCCCCCGCTCGATCGCCCACTTCTCGAATAATCAGTAAAGCCTGATTGTAGTAGTTGAGAGCTTCACTGCGGTTGCCCAGGGCATTGTAGACTAAGCCAATACCATTGAGAGTGACCGCTTCCCCATATCGATTCCCCACCTCTTGCAAAATTGACAAAGCCTGACTGTAGTAGTTGAGGGCTTCATTACGGTTGCCCAGGGCTTCGTATATTCCTCCGATATTGCTGAGAACCGTGGCTTGAGATTCTCGATCGCCAATGTCTCGAAACGCTTCTAGGGCAGTTTGATAGTAGCTCAGAGCAGTTTGTAGTTCGCTTAAATGATTATGAGAGGCGCCCAGAAATACTGATGCGTAAGCTATCCCATCAGTTGCTTGTACTCTTACAGATAACGCCAACGCCTGCTCAAATCGCGAAATCGCCTGTCGATATCCTTCAGCCGTTCCTTGGTTAAAAAACTGTTTTCCTTCCTCATACAGCCGTAAAAACTCCTCCGCCGCACTCCCCTGCGCCATCTCCACCTGGGGCGGGTTCTCCCAGCGCACCACCCCCGCCAGCGCCGCCTCACTCCACATCGCTGCGCCACACAACGCCGCTAAGCCAACCTGCCACAGACTCCGTTTCATCGCTGCAACGTCCCTGAGTTGTCTACTTTTCTCATTATTACCGCGTCGTCCCCGGTTTGCCGCCTCCATTACACAATCTGAAACAGGAGTCTTTGGCTGCACGATCGAGATCCCCGGTATCTCCGAAATGCTGGGGTTCTAGCTGAAATTCGAGAGGGTTGGGATGGGGAGTTTCACGATCTATACTGAACTTAAGCGTCGCGTTAAACCTGTAACATCATGACTCAAATACCGCGAGAATTTGAAGGAACTTGGGAAGAAATTATCGATCGATCGAACGAATTGGCAGGATGCCGAGTCCGGGTAACAGTTCTCGCTGAAAAGCCCCAACTTCCCTCGACTGAACATCCATCTTCTTTTCGTCCGGCTTCGGGGCGTTCTTTGTTAAGACACGCCGGAACTTGGGCTGGTGACGATTTTGAAGATTGCCTACAACGGGTTTACGAAACGCGAGGTTCTTTGGAATTGTAATTGTGTACCTGTTAGACACGAATCACTGTAGCCGAATTATTCAGGGAGATTCTGCGATCGTCGATCGAATCTTCCAAGTGGGAGAATCAGCCGTTTCCACTTGTGTCATTGTCCGAGGAGAACTCCTTTATATGGTATATAAATCGGAACGCAAAGACACCAATCTGGCGCGAGTTCGATCGTTCTTAGAAGATATCCAAATTTACTCGATCGATGAAGCGACGGCCGATATCTACGGTCAACTGAAGGCAGATATATTCGAGCGTTTCGGTCCCAAAGACAAACGGAAGCAACGAAGAACCCGACTCGAACATTTAGGGATTAGCGAAAATGATTTATGGATTGCTGCGATCGCTTTGCGAAATCGCCTCACCATTATTTCATCGGATAGGGATTTTCAGCGAATACAAATGGTAGCGACTCTATCCTTAGAATCTTGGATTTAAATGTAGTCATTTGCAGGTACATTACGCAAAAAATTCAGGGTCTTCAGAGTTTGAGGTGATAAATATATTTAATGCCTGGTTATCCCAAGTTTTGTATGCCAATTTATAAATTACACCATAATCTCCTAAGACCCAAAATACGAGTTTTTGGCTATACTATCGAGAACCTTAGTATCTCCGAAATGCTGGGGTTCTAGCTGAAATTAGAGATTGTTGGGATTGAGAGTTTCACCCGCAGCAGCCAAAACTTCGGCGTACAGGCGATCGCTCACCCGAAAGCTGGCTTGATCGATAAGAGTATCTACAATCGGTCGAATTGCTGCGATCCATCCCCGGCTTTTTGCCACCAGTAAAACCCCCAACAAACCCGTAACAGACAGCCCTAAACGGACAGCTTCTCTACGTCCCAAACGTTCGTCAATTAATAATTCTTCTGCTTGAAGCTCTAACGCTAAAACGATCGCTTCCGACTCTCCTCGATCCAAATTTCGATCGCGTTGTAGAGTTTCCACTCGTTGGAGATCGCGGGGCAAAGAAACCTCAATCCAATCTAGAAATAACACGGCGGTAATTCGCGAATCGTCTTCACTTCCTCGCCTCAGTTCGTCCATCACCGCCGGAGGTACGAATACTCGTCCGTAAAGCTGTTGTAATAACGACAGATACTCCGCGATCGCTAACCCACTCAGAACAGAAGTGTCGCTAACAACAATCACAGCCATCCTTTAGTTTTCAAATATTGAATATCTTCTTGTAATTCGCTGACATCGTAATGAAGGCAAATCCCCCGTTCTGCTATCAATTGTTGCAAACGAATTTGCGACATATCGAGTAATTCTGCGGCTTTCCCTAACGCGATCTTCTCTTGCTGAAACAGTAACAGAACCACTTCGATTAACAATTCTTCCTGAGATAATCCACTCGCTTTTACGATTTCATCAGAAATTACTAAACTCATGTCACAACCTCCTAAGCGATCGAGAAACTTCTCAAAACGGTCAATTCATTCAAAGGTTTCGATTTTTAAGGTACTTTTTACTATTTTTCTTCTCCATTATACATTATAAAATACGAGTTTTTGGCTGCACGATCGAGTACCTCGGTATCTCGGAGATGCTGGGGTTCTCGCTGAAATGACAGATGGCTGGGATGGCGAATTTCACCCGCAGTAGCTAACACTTCGGCGTACAGGCGATCGATCCAATTCAAGACTCGCCAGGATCGATCGACTCGCTTTCTTCGGCCGAAAAATCCACCTTATCGTACAAATCCGCCAGTTGTATTGAAAACTCAAATGCTTGTAACGATACTGTTGCGTCCAAACCATCGTACTCGCGAAACAGCCAAGCCTCCTCACTTTCCGTTTTGGTGTAGTGTTCCACGTGGGGCGCGTATTGGTCGACGAGCAAATATTCGCTAAAACTCGCAATAGTTCGATAGGCGGAAAATTTGCGATCTTTATCGTAACTTCGCGTTGATTGGGATAATACTTCAGCAATAAAAAGCGGATTTTCCAGGGTATCCTTGCGCCCCGTTTGTAAGGCTAAAGGCTGGCGCACCACCATCACATCGGGGTAAGTATAAACCTGCTGCGCTGGAATCCAAAGGCGTTGGTCTGTGACAAAGACACGATAAGGTTGTCGTCGCAATGCAAAATTTAACGTTCCTGCCAAATTGAGCGTAATTTGATTGTGGTTGGGCGTTCCACCTGTCATCAGAACGATTTCTCCATTGAGATATTCGTGGCGTTCTTCAGATTGCGTTTCTTGGGCTAAATATTCATCGACGGTATAGGTTCGTTGGTTGAGCGTAGTAGTCATCGCAACTTACCGATTTGGTTCGCTTTAATTATAACTCAGTTGAGGTTTTTCACCCCAAGGATCGAGTGAAGCTATATCAAACAGAAGTCCGTACAATCGAGTCCCCCAGAATTGATGATGAGATAATGGGATGATGGGATGATGGAATGATGGGATAACGATCGGATTTATCTGCGATAAACGGAGATGAAAAACTTGAATTTAGGGGGGAAGCGGTTTTGGGGATTCGGAAAAATACGGCCAATCTTTTAATTCTGTGATTGTATCTTCAATGAGCCGATAATCTTGGTTGCCTTGAAGCTGTTTTAAAATCGCTGCTTCCCCCAGTGCAAAATCTCGATCGACCTCTTCTTTTGTCGTCATCATCGTATCGACTAAACCCAGTTCGTAGGCGCGATCGATATAAGGTTTGAGTTCGATCGCATAAATCTCGATTGATTCCACGACCATATAAGTTAATATGAAATCGTCTTTGGCTTCGAGAAAATGCTCGAATAGTTCTTTGAGGTATGGTAGGAATTGGGTTTATTTGGTTTATTTTTTAGTGTTTTTTGTAAGAAAATAATAGGTTTTTAGGAGGTTTTGGTTGGGAAATCAATGAGTTCGAGTGGCTAAAATCGCAGTTCGTAACGCAATTCGACGAAGTTGAAACCGGGGATGCTGTCCGTTTCTAAACCGCCCGTTCCTTGCAATAACAATCCGTTCGAGCCGTAACTGTAAGTTAATCCTAATAACGAATCTTCGTTTAATTGATAAATGGCTTCAATTTGTCCGGGCGGAAAAACGCTGAGTCGATCGAGTCCGATCGTCTGTCCGAGACGGTTGGCGGTTCGATCGATATCCAACAACACCTCCGTTAGCGTGGGTTCCACGACAAACCGCAAAAAGGCGAACTCAAAAAACTCCGTTCCGCGCAACTTGGAAATTTGGTCGATGGTGGTGAGAACCTGACCCCCCAACAACGACACTAACTCCCGTTCGCTGCGATCGGGAACGCTCGTTAACTGCACCGTTTGCAATAACTGCGAGTCTTCTACCGCCGAAATATCCGCCGCTTCGCTGGATAATACCGCCTCGAGGACCTCTTGGGCGCTGGCGTCGATGGAGACGCTCACCAACGTTTGTTGCGATTGGCGGTTGGGGAGAACTGTCGTATCGGGAACCTCGTTTCCATCGCGATCTCGATCGAGCAAGGGGTTGCGTTGTTCCTCGTAAATCAACGTCGAAACCTGCAAATCTAACAGAGGATCGAGCAGTCCCCGTTCGGGAACGAACGTGACAGTTTGCGATCGTCCGGGGGCGATGAAGAATAAATTACTAAATAAATCGATTTGACCGCTATCGACGCTTATCGTTCCGTCTGGTCTTAAATTGTCCAAATTCCCATCGACAGCACCGTTAACCGTCAAATCTCCCGATACCCGAAAATTAAACTGCGGAAGCGAATTCCGAATGCGGAAATCCTCCCCCAACACCACGCGGAAATTGTCCAGAATCGGAATCACCGGCGGCGGTCCCGATTCCTCCTGTATCGTCCACTGGGCGGCGGAGACGGGAATCGCCCCTTCGACAACGCCCCCAGTCGGTATCGAGACGCGGCCTTCTGAGAGGGCGATGTCTCCCGTCACCACGGGGGTTAAGGCGGTACCGCTGACGGAGACGAACCCTTCTAACAATCCTTCGTACAATCCCGCTAATTTGAGGTTGCCGTTGTCCACCTGAAGCGTCAAGGGATTCTCGGCTTCGGGTTGGGGAACCAAAAACGGTAAGGCTCCCGAGAGGGAAAAGGTCCCGTCGGCCACTTTGGCGATTAGATTGTCCACGGCCACGCCATCTTGACTGATGAGAACCCGTCCGTCCACTTGCGCGGGGGCTTCGGGGAGGGCGGCGGCGCGAACTGTGGCGTCTTCAAGAACCACTTCCCCGTCGGCGGACAAGGCTTGCAGAATGCGATCGAGATCCCCCGATGTCGCCTCCACCAAATCCAACGACGCCGCCAATCGAATCGCGCCTTCCCCAGACCTCCAGTTCGCTTGTCCGTTACTCAACGCCTCCAACAACTCGAATCCCGGCGTATCTACGTTCAAGCGCACCTGCGCCACGGCGTTCTCCTCCGTCCAGGGAAAGGGAACCCGCGCCGAGAGTTGCGTCCAACTGGGGGCGAGGGTGGCGAACTCGAATAAGTCGTTGTCGTAACGAAACTCTCCGGCGAAACTGTCCACTGGACGACCGTTTAACGTGGGCGAATCCAAGGAAACTCGACCCTCGAGGGTGGGTTTTTGTAGCGAACCGCCGATATCGGCTTGGGCGTTGGCTAGACCCTCGATATCGAGGGGAAGTTCGACGAAGTTGCGAACGGTTCTTAAATCCAAATCCGTCAGGTCGAAGGTTCCCGAGGCGGTGGTGGGGGAAAGTTCCCCAACGAAGGCGGCTCTCGCGCCTTCGAGTTCCACCTGCGCCGTATCCACTGTCAGCACTTCGTTGCGATAGCTGGCGCGGGCGGTGATTTCGTCGATTTCTACGATCGAACTATCTTCGATGAAGAATCCCAAAACGGGGCTGAGGTCGGCGAAAGCGGGTTGCGATCGCCATTGCCAATCTCGCGCCTCGAGTGCTACGTCAATGGCGGGATTTCCCAAGGTTCCCTCCACTGTCACCCGCGTGTCGTAAGTCCCTCCCAGGTCCGCCAGTCGCGGCGGGGCGGGTTCTCGCAAGGTGGCGGCTTCGGTTTGTACCAATTCGGTGATTCTGTTAAACACCCGCAACTGTTCAAACAGGTCGCTTTCGGGAACTCCCACCGGGTCAGCTTCTAAATCTTCGGGATTCAAACTCGGGGAGGCGACGCCTCGCGTTACGATGTCCTCGATTTGATACCAAGCGACGGTGGAGAGTAAATCCCCCACTTTGCCTTCTTCCACGGTCAACTCGGCGTCTACAGGGGCTTGGACGAGCTGTTCGAGGTTGGCTTCTCCTCGCACCAACCCCACTAAATCCACGTTAGTTTGGGCGTTGAGGGTAAAGCGACTGTCGCCGAGTTGTAAAAAGGCGTCGTCGAGGCGGGCGGTGCCGTTGTTGTAGCCGAATGCGGCGGCGACGGCTTCGGCGCGAATGTAGCCGACACCGGGGCGATCGATGGCCAGCGTTCCTTGAGATTCCAAGGTAAACAAATCCGCTGAAATCGCCGCCGTCACCTCTCCGTCCAAGTTGCCCTCGATGCCCAACGGTTGCCCGGGTACCACGTTTAACAGAGCTAAATCGAAGTTTTGAAGGCGCAAATCGAAAACGTCGCCGTCGCGCTCTCCCAGGGCGAACAAGGGGGTCGCGGTGTCTTCTCCCTGGCGGATTTCTAACCCGGTGGGGAGGTAGGGAAACAAACAGGCGTTTCCTCCGGTGCAGGGGGCGAAACTGGCGGCGATGCGGTCTTGGTTTCCCTGAAGGTCGATGGCCACTCGTTCGCCGGTTTGCACCACCACGCCGCCGGACATCACCTCGTCAAAGGCGATGTCGTTGATGGCGAAATCTTGCAGTTGCAAGGCGCCGGTTAAGTCCAAACTTCCCGCCGCCAGGGGGTCGCTGATTAAATTCCGTCCGCGAAACTGGCCGTTAAACTCCACGTTTCCGGCGATATTGACGGCGTTGGGGCGATCGAGGATTTCCCCGAGGAAGACATCGGCGATTAACAGCGTCAGGGGCAAACGGCGCGATCGATAGGTGGCGTCCACGGCCAAATCCGCCGCCAAATCGGGGTTCGTCGTTAACTCCGTCAGTTGCAACCGACCCCGCGTCTGGAAGGATTCTTCTGCCAAGCGCACCAACACCCCGTCAACGCTGACGGGAACGGGAACCGTCCCCAACCGCAACAGAGGATTGATCGACCCGGACAGGTTCGCCTGGGCGGTCAACGGGGCGGGAAACCGGGAACTCGTCACGATTTTGGCGTTGGCTAACTGCGTCACCAGGGCGTCCGTCACCGTAATTCCCGCCGTCGTCGCCAAGTCCCAGCGTCCGCCATCCACCGACGCCACCACCTCCGCCAACCCTTCGCTGACCGCCAATCGCGCGTCCGCTTGCAGAACGGGATTTAATCCCGTAAAGTCCTGAGTTTGCGCCGCCTCCAGCAGTTCCTTGGCCGTGAAACTGGCTTGGGCGTTTGCCCCCAACAGCCTCGTCGGAACGGGGATTTCGGGAAAATAGGAACTGACGGAAATCGAAGAAACCTCAGCCACAGTATCGATCGATCCGTTGCTCAACTGTACCCAAGCGTCCACCGTCCCGTCCGCCACCGCCACATCCGCATCGGCGACCAACTCGATACCGCTGACATCCAGGGTTTCCGCCGCCGCCAACACCCCGTTGACCGACGTCTCGACGCGGGCGGTTGCCCCCCGCAACGTCACCGGAACGGGCAGGGTTTCCACGACCGAATCGGCGGAAATCGAAGACACCGCCGCTGTCGCCGTCACCCGATTTCCCCTCACCTGCGCCCCGGCGTTCGCCGTTCCTTCCGCCACGGCTAAATCTGCATCCGCCGTCACGTCGATGCCGCTGAAATCCTGCGTTTGTGCCGCCTGCAACAGGGAATCGATCGAACTGTCCACCGTCGCCCGACCCTGCCGCAACGCCACTGCTACGGGCAAATCCGCCACTATATCGTTGGCTGAAATATCCGCCGCCTCCGCCACCACGCTGACATTGCCACGTTCGACATCCGCCCGCACGCCCACGGTTCCCCCTTCCACGACGAGTCCTAAAGTTGCAATGGCGCTTAGCATATCAAGGTCGAAATTGTCAAGACCTCCCGAGGCATTTGCCCGTAATTCCGTGAGGGAGGCATCCATCGCCAGGGGTAAAAACGGCGAGAGGTCGATGGGGGTCGAGGAAACATCAACGCCCCAATCCCCCGCGTCCAGGTCAGCCTGTCCCGTGGCGACGATCGAACCGCCTCCGGCGCGAAGTTCCGCCGTTTCCAGGCTAAGGCGATTCTGACGAAAGCGAATCTCTCCCAAGGTGGAAACTGCCCCCACCTGAGACACCCTGGCATCGGGCGTATCCCAAGTTAACTGAAGGCGGGGGTTTTCCCAAGTCCCCCCCACATCCGCATTGGCGGTCAACCGTCCCACCGAAACCTCTGGGGGGAGGAGGTTGTAAGGAGCGAGGAGGGCATCGACGGGTAACTCGCTGCGAAGGTCGAAATTCAGCGATACCGGGTCGTCGAGGCTATCTTGAAGGATCGATCGAATATCGATGTCCCCTCGGGCGACAACGCGGCCGCCCGCAGCGGGAGTAACGCGCAAGCCGTTGAGGGTAATGCGGGACAAATTCGCCGACAGGTTCGCCCGAACTTCCTGTAAAACCGTTTGTTCGACCACCAGGGCTGACGGGTTGCGGACGGCTAAAGTGGCTTGCGGGTTGTCAATTTCCCCCATCACCGCGAGGTTGGCTTGCAACGTCCCCGACAGGGGAAGTTCCGGCAGGTCGAGGGTCGTCAACCCTGCCACCGACTCCAAGGGCAGAGGCGGAACAGAGACCTCGATATCGTAGCCCCTCTGCCAATCCGCCGACCCCATCACTTCCACCGCCAAGGTTCCCGTTTTCGCCTCCACCTCTTCCAACCGCAGACCCTCCCCTTGAAATCGAAGAAACCCCTTCGCCGTCAGAGGTTGTGCGAGGGGGTCGAGATCGATCGCGAAATTCTCTAACGACAGAGTGCCGCGAATATCAGGAAGCCGTGACGGGTCGAGGTCTTCCAACGGCGGCAGTTGAGAAGATGGCAGTTGAGAAGAGACCAACTGGGCGGAGGATTGGTGTTCCGAGTCCGGTATTTCCCCGTCATTGCCGTTCTTCAGCCACCAATCTAAACTGGGGACTTCCACCTGTAAATTGGCGTTGACTTCCCCACTTTCGACCTGTAGCGACTGGGAAATCGCCTCCGGAAGCAGCGGCGAAAACTGAGCCAGTCCCAAACCGTCAATTTGGGTGCTGACGCGACTTTCAAAGGTCTCTAAGTGAGTTTCTCCCTCAAGCGAAATCTCCCCTTGCGGCAGCGTGACCCTGGCCTCGTAACGGGCGAGTTTCAACTTTTGCCGCAATTGCGCCGTCGCCGCCAAGTCCACCTCAAACGGCATCGTTTTCCCTTGGGGAAGCAGGCGTAAGGCCCCGTCCACAACGCGAAGGTTGATGAGGGGGTTAATGGGGAGTTCTCCCGGTTCCGCTTCCGGTTCGGGAAGGTTAAAATCCAGCGTCAGCCAAGTTCCGTCTGGCGCTTGTTCGGCGTAAATTTCCGGTTCGACGAGGGTGAGGCTGAGGGGAAGCCGCCTTGAGAGGAGCAGTAAAAAATTGTAGCGAACGCGGATATCTTCGACCGTGACGAAATTGGCGTTGTCGTCCGTCTCAGGAATTCGCAAGCCGTCAAGTCGAATTCCCGAGAGGGAAAACCCTTCCACTTCTCCGACTTCCACCGGACGATTGAGTAAATTCGTCAGTTGCGTTTCCAACAGCGGCGGGAGTTGCGTGCGAACCCACACTTGCAATCCCGCATAGCCCGCCCCGCCGAGAACGACAACGCTACCACCTGCGATCGCGATCGATTTCGGGCGAGTCGCCCGTTGCCAAAATCGGCGTAGGCGACTCGATGACAGAGGGTCAGACTCAGGCGGGGGAGAAGGGGGAAGATTAGCCATAAGGAACACCCACAGGCGGGGCGTATCGAAGACACCCCATCGATCGAATTGTGACGGCGAAACATCTCCGCCAGAAATATTTTGAAACCCGAACGTCGAAAACGGGAAAAGGCCAGGTCTCGAAAGGGATCGATCGCCCTCTAACTCGCCGTTCGAGGAAAGGATACGCCCGCAGTAGGCGTTCTCGTCCGACTGTACCCAATTCGATCGAATTTGTCTATCGTGCTAGAACCTTTGTTATCCTGGTTTATTCGTTGTCGGTCTCGTTGTTGTGCGATCGCCCGTCAAAGTGCGATCGAAAATGTAGCCGCTATCTCAGCGCCAACGGCCAGATCGGGATATGGTAGTTGTGTGGGTGTTCGCCAATCACCGATGGATCTTCTAGAGTATCAAGCCAAAGAGCTATTTCGGGAGACGGGCATTCCGGTACTGCCCTCTCAAAAAATTCGTCATCCCCAAGACTTAAAGGGGTTGAAAATTCCCTATCCCGTCGTCCTGAAATCGCAAGTGCGCGTTGGCGGACGTGGAAAAGCGGGAGGCGTGCGCTTCGCCGCCAACACCATCGACGCGGTGGCCGCCGCTCAAGCGATCTTCAACTTGCCCATACAGGAAGAATATCCCGAGGTGTTGTTAGCCGAGGCCAAATACGACGCCCAACGGGAATTCTACCTGGCGGTTTTCCTCGATCACTCGGCCCGTCGCCCAGTTCTCCTCGGTTCCCCTTACGGCGGCGTCGAAGTCAATTTCGATCGCGACAACATGCAGCGAGTGGTGGTCAAAGAAGAGTTTTCCCCCTTCTACGCCCGCCGTCTGGCCTTGAAAATGGGCTTGCAAGGAGAAGCGATCGAATCCGTCAGCGCCATCGTCGAAAATATGTATCGGCTCTTCGTGCAAAAAGACCTCGACTTAGTAGAAATTAACCCCCTCGGCATCCGCGACAACGGAGACGTGATGGCACTCGACGGGAAAATCACCGTCAACGACGAAGCCCTCACCCGCCACGAAGACCTCGCCCAACTGGTTCACGAAAGCCACCTCGATTCGGAACTCTCCTCCGAAACCGCCTTTCTCAACACCGAATACGTCAGCCTCGACGGTAACATCGCCATCGTCTGCAACGGGGCGGGACTCACTATGTCCACCCTCGACCTCGTATGTCAAGCTAAAGGCAAACCCGCCAACTTCCTCAACCTCGGCAGCGAATTATGTTGGCGAGAAGCTAAACTGCCCCTGCAAGAACGCCTCAAAATTGGCTTGGAACGAGTCACCAAAGCCTCGCGAGTTAACGTGGTTCTCGTCAACCTCCTTCTCGGCGTCACCTCCTGTAAAGATATCGTCGATACCATCATCGAAGTGGCCGAACGCAAACAGAGCGATGGCAAGTATCGTTGGATAGTCCGTCCCATCGGCAGCGATTGCGAGGTGGCTCAAAAAGCCTTCTCTGACACTGACATTACTGTTCTCGACCACCTCGACGACGCCGTAGCCCTCGCCGTCAAAAAATAATTGATAATTGATAATTGATAATTGACAGGGAACGGGGAACCGGGGTAGGGTGCGTGACTTGAAAAATCGGGTGTCGCCATGAGACCGAGAAATCATCCCATCCCCCCCCTCATCCCATCATCCCATCATCCCATCATCTCCCCATCCCCTCATCGTCCTATGCAGTTCACCTCTGACACTAAAGTTCTCGTCCACGGCATCACCGAACCCTTGGCGGCGACCCATACCGTCTTGATGCAAGAATACGGTACTCAGGTCGTGGCGGGAGTCTCCCCCGGTCACGGCGGTAAAACTCAGAACGGCGTGCCGATTTACGACATGGTGGAAGAGGCGGTGAAAGAACAAGGCCCCATCGACGCCGTGGCGATTTTCGTCAAACCCTTCTTGGTTCTCGACGCTGCCTTAGAATCGATCGCAGCGGGAATTCGCCAACTGGCCATCGTCACGGAAGGAATGCCGCCGATGGACATGGTACGTCTGGTTCGCAAAGCCGACATCACTGATACCCTCGTCGTCGGACCCACCAGTCCCGGTATCATCGTCCCCGGTCAAATTCTCCTGGGAACTCACCCCGCCCAGTTCTACACCCCCGGTTCTGTGGGCATCATCAGCCGCAGCGGGACGTTAACTTACGAAATCGCCCTGTCTCTCACGCAAGCCAAGTTAGGACAATCGATTAGCGTAGGACTCGGCGGCGACGGGATTCTCGGGTCCTCCTTCGCCCAGTGGTTGCAAATGCTCGATGAAGACGATCGAACCGAGGTTATCGTTTTAGTGGGCGAAATTGGCGGTTCGACAGAAGAAGACGCCGCCGAATACGCCGCCGAAGCTATCGACAAACCCACTATCGCCTACGTGGCCGGACGCTTCGCCCCTAAAGGAAAACGCCTCGGACACGCTGGAGCCATCGTCGCGGCCCACCTCAGCGGAACGCAACAGTACACGGGAACCGCTCTCCTCGAAACGGACATCGGCACCGCCGAACATAAAATCGAAGCCTTTAAAAAGGTGGGTATCCCCGTCGCCACTCGCCCTTCGGAAATTCCCGCCTTGGTGAAGAAGGCGTTGAAGAAGAAGTGATAAGGGGTTGAGGGGATGATGAGATGATGGTGCGATCGAGATGATGGGGGAATTGGGGACGAACGATCGAAACGCGGCGTCGAAAGGGTTTCGCTGGCTTGATAACGATACCGTCGCCGCTTGGACGTTTCTGGCGCCGGCGTTACTGCTGCTGTTGGTGTTCGTCCTCGGACCGATTGGCTATCTCGTCTATCTCAGCTTGACGACAGGGAGTTTTACTCAAACGGGAACGCGATGGGTGGGACTTCAGAATTACTGGAGATCGATCGCCTCTCCCGATTTCTGGCAAGTTGTGGGAAATACGCTCTATTTCTCGGTGGCGACGGTGATTCCCAGTATCCTCATCCCTCTGGGATTGGCCGCCTTGCTCGATCGTATTCAAACGTTTCGCGGCTTCCTCAGAAGTGCCTATTTTATCCCCTCGATTACCTCGACTGTTGCGGTGGGTTTGGGCTGGCGTTGGCTGTTTCAAACGGACGGCCCCGTCAACCACTTTTTGAACCTCTTGGGAATCGACGCGATTCCCTGGTTGGGGAGTCCCGTTTGGGCGATGCCCGTGTTAATTTTATTGAGTATTTGGAAACAACTGGGTTTCAATCTGGTATTGTTCCTCGCTGGGTTGCAAACGATTCCCCAATCCCGCTACGAAGCGGCGGAACTGGACGGGGCGACGCCGTTACAGCAATTCTGGCACGTGACTGTCCCCGGTTTACGCCCCACGTTGGTTTTCGTCACCGTCACCACCACCATTTTTACGCTTCGCAGTTTCGAGCAAGTCTACGTCATCACTGGAGGCGGACCGCTCAATTCTACTAATATTTTGGTGTATTATATTTACGAACAAGCCTTCGCTTTATTCGATTTGGGATACGCCGCTGCTGCGGCGACGTTGTTGTTAATGGTGGTGTTGGTTTTGGTGTATTTGCAATTGAAATTAACCAACGACGATAATTAATAATTGACGATCGATCGTTGATGCTTGGTTTAAGCACCTCACCTCATCATCCCATCATCCCATCACCTCATCACCTCATCATCCCATCATCCCATCACCTCTTCAACTTCCTCGGTCTTCCCACTGCGTCAAAAGTCCACAGGGCGCGTTTGTGTTCGTCGCCGTAACTGATGTGAATGGGTCGATCGACCCCGTAATAATATAAAGAATCGAAGGGAAGTTGGCGATCGCAAATCCAATCCACGAGGCGATCGCTCGGTAAGTTGATAATATAAAAATCACAAGCCGCCCCGGGTCGTTTACAGTAGTAATTGCCCTTGGTATTCTTCTCGAACGCCATGTGTTGGTCGAGATTGGGGGCGACGCGGCCGTGACGGCGGCCAGTTGCGGGATCTTTGCGTTCGAGATATCGTTTGAGATCGGCAGAGCAAAAGCCGTATGTTAACCGGAAGCGATCGATCCCGAATTCGTCGATAACGGGATCGAGGATCTCTTCAGCCAGACGCTGTAACGCCGGAAGGGTTTCGTCTGGGTTCTTCGGAAAGGGATCGATGCGATCGCGGTATTTATGGTAAGTTTGCGTACAGGTACAAACGTCGTTGAGGGTTAGATATTTGCCGAGTTTGAGGGTTCCCAGTTCCACGGTTCTACGACAGCCTCGTATGGGGGTACTGTTAGTTATTTTAGTTTGGCTGTTGGCGGCCTGTTCGTCGGTTCCGGTATGGTTCGATCGCGACCTCATCGAACGGGCGATTTTACTGCAATTTCAGCAAAATCAAGAACGCCTCGCCGAGCCACTCAAACTCTCGGAAATACCCGATTGGGCGGTCGATCGCGTTTCGGTGGATTTTAACGAACCTCTCACGATTCAAGATTTACCTGCTTATCACCTCAAGGGAACTTACAATTTAATTGTGGATTTACCTACGGGACGGAAAACTCGCAAACAACAGCCTTTCGATTTATATATTCAAGGACAAAAAGAAGGGAAAACTTGGCGTTTGGCTCGGTATTTTAAAGGTCAAAATGAATCGGAAGCTAGTTGGAAAACATACTTGATTCCACCGGAAGATTACTAATCTATCCTAAATAAGTTATTTTTGTCATCTTAATTTGTAGTGTTTAGGTTAATTTTAGTAGGATTTTTTAAAGTTTGCTGGGTTTTGCCATCGCTTTACCCAATTTACAAACCCAAACTAAAAATACTAATCTATCTAAATTGAGTGATTTTAGTAAGATTTTAAGAGTACTTTTTTGTCAACGATCGACTATCAATTGAACTCGTCCGTCTCTGCGCGTCACCCATCCGGTGGCTTCTTGCAGGGTCGATCGATCGTCTTGCGGTGACTTGTCCGCTTCAGTGGTTTCCAAGGGCTTAGGTTCCCAACGGGAAAACCGCCCAACCGTCGTATAATCGGGCGTTTCCCGAGACAGTCCCCCGCGGCCAGTCACCACGAACCGACTCCCCGATCGCAACGCCGAACAGCCATCAGCCACCAACCCGGACAATTCCAACACCTCAGCCGAGAGTTCCACCAAAGGGGAATTGGTCTCCACCTGCGGTTCTCGCAACTCCACCACGCCGCCAAAAGACGACCCTAACGCCGAAGTTGCCGTAATATCGCTTTCGGGAGTGAGTTGCGATCGAAACCTGGTTCCAAACACCCCAGCCGCTTCGATTTGAATGCGTCCGCCCACACTGTTGAGGGAATTAGCGGTAATATCGCTATTGTCGAAGGCCACCAAAGTATCAGTGTCGATGGCGATATTTCCCCCCGGTTCCGTTCCTCGGGCGTTAGTGGAAATGCGACTTCCTCCAAACAGCCGCAAATCCGCCAAATTCAACATCAAACTTCCGGCCCCGGACGCACTGTCGCCGCGAATGCGTCCCCCGGATTCTAGGGTCAAACGGGAGGTATCGATCGACAAAGAACCCGCCTCGCCGCGATCGCTGCTACTCACCGTCAGTTCCGCCCCGTCACGCACCACAATGCGATCGGCGTTGACTTGCAAATCTCCCGCGGCCCCAACCCCTTCCGAACTGCTAAAGACACCGCTGGGAAAGCGGGTTTGCGACTCGTCCACGAAAAAATCGCGGTTTCGCACCTCCACCGCCGCTGTGGAACCGCTTAACTCCATCTCCGAGACATTCAACACCACCCGTCCCCCCTCGCCGCCGCCGAAGGTTCCCGCACTCACCTGTCCGCCGTCTCGCGCCACCAATCGGGGCGTTTCCACGAACAAATCCGCCCCCGGTGCGTCGCTAAAGGTGGTGGTGGAGAGGGTAGCGGGAACGCCGTTTTCGTCGGTTCCGAAGAGTTCGATGGCCTCCGTCGCCCGCACCGTCAGGGTTCCCGCCGCACTGGTTATGGCGTCGCCGCTGGTTCCCGTAGAAATGGCGCCGCCTTCGGCCAAACGCAAAATTCCCGTCTCTACAGTTATCGTTCCGCCGCGTCCGGTACTTCCGGCTTCTGAGGTGGCGACGATGACGCTGTTGAAGGTGGCGGCGTTGACGCCGCGCACTTCCAAAAGGTTCGATCGCACTGCAATACTCCCCGCATCCCCCGCCCCCAGGGTAAACGCCAAAATTTGCGCCCCGTCTGCGATGAGAATGCGATCGGCGTCCAACTCGATGCGTCCGCCGTTTCCCGTGGCGGAGGCGAAACTCGACCCGGACCAACTACTATCGCGGGTTTCGATTTCCCGGGCCCGAACCGTAAAAGTTCCTGCATTTCCCGCCCCGAAGGTGTCCGCCCCGACGATCGATCCCTCTTCCACCACCAATCGATCGCTTTCGATGAGAATATCCCCACCGTCGCCACTGGCTTCCGGCGCCACCGCTGCGAAAAAGCCACTGGAAAAAAACGCCTCTCCCGGGGCCAGTCCCCGCACGTCCACCAACTCCGAAACGCGAACGGTGAGTCCCTCTCCCGGCGCATCTCCCAAGGTATCCGCCAACAAAACCGAACCGTCGGCTAAAAACAGATTGCGCCCGATAACCGTCAAACGCCCGCCACCGTTCCCGCTGACATCCACCGAAGACGCCGCCGACAGGCGAATCTCGCCCCCAGTTGCAGCGGGAAGCGAATTTCCGTCGAAATTCCAAGTTCCCCCCTCCAGAGACACCAGAGAAATCGACCCGTTGGCGGCGGTGAGATTTCCCCCCGTCAGGGTGATATCGCCGCCAATCAGTTGCAACGTCGCACCGGGAGAGACTGCAAATCCATCGGCGCGATCGTCGCGGACGGTGGAAAAGTCGTCAGCGAAGGAAAGGTTGTGACCGCCCCCCGTGACGGCGATATGGCCGGGGTTCGCCCCCATTTGCACCCCCAGGGGAACGGACACTGACAGCAGGGGGGGATTGTTTTCCCGAAGGCTGGGAAAACTGGAACCGTCGGAGAACAGCAGTCGATCGCCTGTGGTTGCGAAAAACGACCCACCGATCTCGAGACGGGCGTTATTACCGAGAATCAACCCGTTACGATTGAGGAGATATAGGTTAGCGACACCGTTGGCGCGAAGGGTTCCGTCGATAAACGAGGGGGCGTCCCCCGTCACCCGCGTAATAATGTTGGCGATCGCAGCGGAATTCTCGAACTGGGCGATCGATCCTGTTTCTAAATCGAACTGAGAAAAGCTGTGAAATAAGTTGTTTCCCGCCGTGGTTCCCCCCGTAATGCGATAGAGTAAGTTTTCCGATTCGACGGTGGAGGGAACGGGAAGGGATGCATCGGGAACGATTTGCGCCGCACTGGGTTGGGAAAACGCCCCTAAAACCCAGACGAGGAGAGAAACCGTCTCGAACGGCCTAAAAGTGCGGCGCAATCTCATAAACCGATACAGGAAGCAGTGTTTCAGGATGAGGAGGTGATTCGATATCTCCCCATCCCATCACCCCATCACCCCATCATCACGCTTCGTCCCCTTCCACCTGGGCGCGATACTCTTCAGCGGTGAGGGTTTCGTCTAATTCGTCGTCGGGGTTGTCGAGACGCACCTTTAACAACCAGCCTTCCCCGTAAGGATCTTCAGAAAGTTGTTCGGGAGATTCGATCGCTTCTTCGTTGCGATCGGTAACAGTTCCGGAAATCGGGGCGTAGAGGTCTTCCACGGCTTTCACCGATTCGATGGAACCGAAGGTTTCTCCTTTTTCGACGGTATCGCCCACGTCCGGTAATTCCAAAAATACGATATCGCCCAACTCGTCGAGGGCGAAGGCGCTAATACCGATGGTGGCGATTTCTCCGTCGAGGCGAACGTACTCGTGAGAGTCCAGATATCTGAGATCCTCGGGATATTCTAATGCCATAAGACTGTCTAGCAGTGGGTTCGCTATCAATATACTGGAATTTTCTGCCGGACGGAACGCCTCTGACGGCTTAACGCACCAGTTCTGGCTGTGGCGTCTCAGTTGAAGACGCGGCGTCTCGAGACTGCTTTTGCGCCAGATACGCCGCCAATTGCGCCTCGATTTGGTCTTTGACGATTTGGCGGTACTCTAAAAAGTGTTCGGCTTGGGCGCAAACGGAGAGGTAACTGCTGATTCCGCCTCGATTGTGGCGGTACATCAGCCAGAGGTTGCGCCAAAACTGGAACCGGGTTTTTCGCAATACTCCTTGACGCCAGGCGATCGTCAGTAACGCCCGAATGACCACCCAAGAGGTGTTTTTCTGGGTGGCTTTTCCTTTGTGGGGATAGGTGGCTTCGCCGAGGAAGCGGAAATGGCGATAGGTACGATCGAGAAACGCCGCCGGGTCGTACAATCGCCAGAAGGCATCGATATACTCGTGGGCGATGTCTTCTAACGGACGGGTGGGGACGAAGTTCATCAACGTGGTTTGGTTGATGTTGGCGTTTTTCTCCCGCAGGCGTCCTTCTTTTTCTAAACGATGCCACAATCCGGTATCGGGAAGGGCTTGTAGCATACTGAACAGGGCGGTGGGAATGGCGGTTTTTTCGACAAATTCCACGATTCGATCGCCCGCCCCGGCTTTTTCGCCGTCGAAGCCGATGATGAATCCCGCCATGACGCGCAAGCCGGATTTGGCAATTTGAATGACGGCGTCGCTGAGGGGATCGCGGGTGTTTTGATATTTCTTGGTGGTGGTGAGGCTGTCGGCGTCGGGGGTTTCGATGCCCAAAAACACCGATCCGAAGTTACAGGCCACCATCATATCCATTAATTCTTGGTCTTTGGCCAAATCGACGGAGGCTTCGGTGGCGAAGGAAAACGGATAGTTGTGTTCCACCATCCAGGGTTGGAGGGCTTTCAGCAACAGTTTGACGTTGCGTTTGTTTCCGATGAAGTTGTCGTCGACGAGGAAGATGCTGCGACGCCATCCCAATTCGTAGAGACGATCGAGTTCGGCGATAAATTGTTCGGGGCTTTTGGTGCGCGGTTTGCGTCCGTAGAGTACGATAATGTCGCAAAACTCGCATTGGAAGGGACAGCCTCGGGAAAATTGCACCGACATTTCGGCGTAGGCGTCGAAGTCGAGGAGATCGAAGCGAGGAATCGGGGTTATGGTAACGTCGGGTTTTTCACCGTTCGATCGAAACACGCCGCTGGTTTCCCCTCGTTCGATCGCTTCGACGAACATCGGTAAGGTAATTTCCCCTTCGTCGAGGATGAGAAAGTCGGTATCGACGGCTTCTAACTCCTCCGGTAAGGCGGTGGGATAGGGACCGCCCACGGCGACGGCTTTTCCGCGACGTTTGGCTTGCTGCACCTGCGCCAGCATATCGTCTTTCTGGACGATCATGGCCGACATCAACACCAAATCCGCCCAGTTCCAATCTTCTTCGGTGACGTCCCCCACGTTGCGATCGACGAGTTTGAATTCCCACTCTTGGGGTAAAATCGCCGCCACGGTGACGAGTCCCAACGGCGGTAACATGGCTTTGCGTCCGATGAGTTCGAGGGTTTTCTCGAAGGACCAAAAGCTTTTCGGAAATTTGGTATACAGTAACAGAACGCGCATCGTCAACCTTTCGCTCTCCCGTGCGTGACAGCATCGCCGTCAGACGGCGTGTCAAACTTCTCTGCACTATAACATTTACAAAAAATTGCGGATTCGGCCGTACAGTGGATCGGTAAATTTCCGCGCAACCGCCGATGGCTGAAGTTGTCTTAGAAAAGGTCTACAAGCGATTTCCCCAGGGAGGTGACGCCTCGGAGGAGGCGGGGGTGTCGGTGTTGCGCGATATCGATTTGACGGTTCGCGACGGGGAGTTTTTGGTTCTCGTGGGTCCTTCGGGATGCGGGAAAAGTACGCTGTTGCGGCTGATTGCGGGGTTGGAATCCCTCACGGCGGGAAAAATTTATATCGGCGATCGCCTCGCGAACGATCTTCGGCCAAAACGCCGCGATGTGGCGATGGTATTTCAGAGTTACGCCCTCTATCCCCATTTGACGGTATACGAGAATTTAGCGTTTGGCTTGCGCCGCATGGGACGCCGCAAACCGCCCCTGTGGGAGAGTTTGGCGGTGTCTGCAACGCGGAAATTTCCAAAACCGCTGCGTTACGTGACGCCTCGGGAGAGGGAAATCGCCCAACGGGTTCAGCAGGTGGCGCAAATGCTACAAATTGAGGAGTTGCGCGATCGACTTCCCAAGGAACTGTCGGGGGGACAGAAGCAGCGGGTGGCGTTGGGACGAGCGATCGCCCGCGATCCGGCGGTATTCTTAATGGACGAGCCGTTGAGTAATTTGGATGCGAAGTTGCGTTCTGAAACGCGGGGTCAACTGGTGGAATTGCAGCGTCAGTTGGGAACGACGACGGTTTACGTGACGCACGATCGCGTCGAAGCGATGACGATGGGCGATCGGATTGCGGTGATGAACGCCGGACAAATTCAGCAGGTGGGTGCGCCGCTGGAACTGTACGATCGCCCTGCAAATCGCTTTGTGGCGGAGTTTTTGGGGTCGCCGACGACGAATTTCATTTCGGTTCGGGTGAAGGATTCTTTGAAGTTAGTCTGTCCCCAGTTTCGCCTGACGCTTCCTTCGAGTTGGGAGAAGTGGTTGCGTCATTACGACGGACAGTCGGTGTGGTTGGGGGTGCGTCCGGAACACTTGAGTTTGGGGGCTGCGGCGGCGAAAAATTTACAATTTCGGATCGATCGACTGGAAACCTTGGGTAGCGAAACTTATGTTATCGGGAGTGCGGTGGACGATCCGTCGTTGTCGGTACAGGCGAGACTTCCGGGCGATCGACGGGTTACGTTGGGGGAGGTGGTTTGGCTGTCGATCGATCTCGATCGGGTGCAGTTGTTCGATATGCAGACTCAGAGATCGATCGGTTGGGTTTAGTTGAATTTATATTATGTGTTCAGATCCCCGGCATCTCCAAGATGCCGGGGATCTCGCCCTCACTCCAAAATCAAACGTTGAATTATCCGTTCGTCCACTTCACTCTCAACAAACTGACGATAATCCTCTCGTCCCGAAAACTGCGACAAAACCACATCTGGCTTCGGCAACGTTCCCCTTCGCAAGCCAACATAATCTCGATAGCTTGAAAATATCCAATCTTGCGGATGTTTCACTAAATTAGCACGCACAGGATTGATATGAATATAGCGAGATAAGTGACATAAATATCGATCGTTATCGATGACGATGGATTGAAATCGACCTTCAAACAAACTTCCCGACCTTTGGTATCTTTGATTTATTGCCTTGACATAAGCCAAAGATAACTTTTTCATGCAATCCGAAAAATCTCTATCTTTGAGATAAACTAAAAAGTGATAGTGATTGGGCATCAAACAATATGACACCATTTCAACCAAACTTTCAATAAAATATTTTCTAATTAATTTTATGAAATATCCGTAATTTTCAGGCTCAATAAATATCAAGTCACCATTATTCCCTCGATTGTAAATATGATAATAATATCCTGCCTCTAATGCAGTTTTACGTCTGGGCATCAAAATTCCTCGAATGCAATAATCGCCAAACATCCAAATTTATCTCGAGATCTCTAGTTGGGGTTAGATCCCCGGCATCTCCAAGATGCCGGGGATCTGGCTTGCATCATTAACGTTAGAGAACGTTTCGCCAGACATAATTCAAAGCTCGATCGAACTCTATAGATTCCAGTATAGCAATATTTAAAGCGCTCTAGTTGGGGTTAGAGGGCTGCGAAGACAGTCATGAAGCTAGGTTAGTGTCATCTACACAATAATCGCCAAACATTCAAGTGGGTTTTGAGCGCTCTAGTTGGGGTTAGATCCCCGGCATCTCCAAGATGCCGGGGATCTGGCTTGCA
>NZ_JBNGCO010000033.1:0-8931 GCF_049974805.1 Baaleninema sp. | reverse complement strand
TCATTAACGTTAGAGAACGTTTCGCCAGACATAATTCAAAGCTCGATCGAACAATATGGCTCCTAGTATAGCAAGATTAAAGGATTAGATTATCTAGACCAGAACTCCGGCATCTTCAAGATGCCGGAGTTCTGACCATCACTAGCAGAGCGCGACAGATATGGGCTTAAGTGAAGCTATACTCCCGATTAGTTGAGGGATATCCATTGTTGTATTCAAATCCCCATCCACTAAACGCATAGTCAGACAATTTATATTGGTCGAGGGTTAAATCGTGGAACTTGGGCGAACTCACGCGACTATCTCCATCTTGAAATACTTCAAAATGAAGATGAGTTCCCGTAGCCCAACCTGTAGCACCCATAATTCCTAACTTGTCCCCTTGTTCGACCCATTGCCCTTGGTAGACTTCAGGTGAATTCATAAAGTGAGCATACAATGTCACCAACCCAGTTCCGTCATAAGGTGCATCGTGGTCAATTTTGACATGGTTGCCATATCCATAGTTATCTTTGCCTACATGGATAACTTGACCCTCCGCTGCTGCAAGAATTGGAACGTTATTCCAAGAACGAGAGCCTGTTGAAGCGCCAAAATCAATTGCTGCTTGATCGCCGTGAGAAAAAGAACCTGCAAAACTTTGAGTAACTTGCCAGTTTAGTCCACCCGGTAAAGGCATTTTGAGATTGTCAGCCGATCCAGAATTGGCTTGCGACCAAGACACATCAAAGTAAGCATCTCCCGTAGCTTCATAGTGCAAAGCATAGAGCCAGTGTTCACCACTTTGTTGAGGGGTGAAGGTATATGTGGCATGACTTCCATAGGCTTGTTGCCATTCCCAAGGAGTAACAAACTGCCATTCACCCCCATTGACAGGCGCAGCAGCGAGCAAGAAACCATCGTCAGCACGAATACGAAATTCGTACTGCTGTCCAGCTTGGAAGTCATCTTGAGTCCACATCTGATTCATAAAGTAATCAGGATTTGCCTCAATATCGGTAAGCCCCACTATACCGACACCATTTTCCATATGAGTGCCATTACCAGTGATTGGCGCACCCGCTCCCCAATCCTTCAAAAAGCCTGTCTTTCCATCACTCCGGCGATTAGAAATGGTCTTTCCCGAAATTACCTGCTCCGTACTGCCACTTTGCCAATCGTAAACGTTGACGTACCACCGATTGCTATACTCTCCGGTTTCCAACTCCGTCAATTGACCGTCGATCTCAACTGTGATGCGATCGTCGGAACCTTGAATCTCGTTGAGCGTTGTTTCATCCAGGGTTTGCCCTTGAAGACGCATGGCAAACTGCAACCCTTCATCGCCCGGTGTATCAGCTGAATTGAGTCGGTCGTCCAAGTAATGACCCACTTCTTCAGTTAATACGCTGGAAATTAAGCCTACATCGTTGGTGGCGAGGACTTCTTGACTGATATAAATCGTATCCGTTGCTCCTGCGTAAGCACCTTCAGCCCCGCCAATCTCGCCGCTGGGGAGTACCGTAATCGTAGGAACGCTCTCTGCACTAACCAGACTTGTCATCAAGTCTTTGGCAGCACTCACATCGACGTTTTGACCAAAGGTCGATCGAATATCTGATTCAAACGTTGCAGAGCTGACAAAGGATTCTAAAGCACTAAAGGTTAAGGTTGATGCTTCTGCCAGTGGGTCAGTTTGACGGGAACGACTCCGCATCCCCGGTAATCCTCCCGGCGGTGGCGGCGGTGTACTACCGCCGCCGTCGTCAGTCATGCCACCATCTGTCATACCGTCGTCAGTCATGCCACCATCTGTCATACCGTCGTCAGTGGTTCCGTCATCGGTGGTGCCACCATCTGTCATACCGTCGTCAGTGGTTCCGTCATCGGTGCTGTCTGTCGTGGCGACTAAGTCATCAAGACTCACGATACCCGCCACCTGAGCGAGAACTTCGTTCGTGGCAACTACCCGAATTTCATTATTGTCCAGACTGACGCTCTCTGCGGCGACTCCATCGGGTAACAGCACTTTGTCCGAACCGGATTCAAAGTCAGTAATGATATCGCTTCCTTCACCCTGAGCGAGTTGGAAGGCATCGATACCACCGCCTCCGGTGAGGGTGTCTAATCCGGCTCCACCGCTTAGGGTATCGTCGCCCAAATCGCCTAAAATTCGATCGTCTCCTGCTCCTCCTTCAAGGGAGTCTGCATCTTTACCGCCGAACAGCGTATCGTTACCGCTATTGCCGATGATGATATCGTTGCCTCTGTTGCCGAAATAGATGCGACCGGAATCGTCGTCTTCTATGCGATCGTTTCCGCCAAGCAGAGCAACGGCATCAATTCCACTCGAAGCCTGTAATGTATTTAACTGGTCTGTCGGAAGTGTAGCGAACGACAGAATGTCGTCTCCAGCGGTGCTGAGTGCAAAGTCAAACTCACTGCCAGCAAATACGTTCTCAAATGCCATGACAATCACCTCAAATGTTCTCTTCTTGCTTGCTGGACGAGCCTTTGACGCGATCGGCTACAGCTAGACGCCACAACATTTGAGCCTCGTCGATTGGTCACTCACCACGCTGACGGCAGACAAGAAGAGATGTATTACTCAGGGAAGAAGAACAATGGATATGTCCAGCATTGCCTACCAATATGTCTAAGCACCAGTCGGAGCGATACGGAAAAAGACGGAATCTGACAGGAGTTTCACGAGACCCTAAGATTTGTAGCGGAAAAAGACGGTCTGAGGCGGGTAAGATAGGTGCGTAGGATTGACTCAGGTTTTAAGGCGAGTAGCTATGGATCTCAAGGTCGCGATTTCTATCGCCGATCGGTTATTGTACGAGCGAACCGGACAGCATCTCGATGACGTTCAACTGGGTATTATCGGAGGGGTTCTCAACCATAAGAGCTATGCTGACATTGCAGAAACATTACATCGTAGTGAGGGTCACGTGAAAGATGTGGGTTACGAGCTATGGCAGCAGCTTTCGGATTCGTTAGGTGAAGCGGTGAATAAGGGTAATTTGCGATCGGCACTTGTCCGTCATGCTATTGTTAGCGGTCAATTTGTCGGACTGGCCTCAGATCGAGGAATAGGAAATAAGATTCACACGATTAATTTATGTAGTCCATCTCATAATTCTTCAGCCTTACAAGGCGCAGAAGAACAAGCCCGCTCCAAACTTTTTTCAAAGCTCAGAAGACTCAACTTAACCAACGAGCAAATTGCAGAGATACTCGAAACAGATGTCACTGAATTAGAAGACTTTTAATTCCTAGAAATTCAAGATCGATATCGGGTGGAATTGCGGTGATATTTTGCTCTCTAGAATGCCAAGACAATTTCCTGGGGCGAACGGACGTTCGCCCCTACAGAAAAGGTTTCTGGCTTAGGCCAGCTTTTCGAGAGCGCACTAACTCCAACAGCCAACAGAGTCAAAAATTGAAAAACAACATATAGAGAGAGAACCCCGGCATCTCCAAGATGCCGGGGATATGGCTCGTTTCCTTACGATTTCAACAATTGTTTCGCCTTTTGCCAAAAGGCTTCTAACTCCTCCAAAGAATACTCGGAAAGGGGTCGATCGCACGCCGCTTCCACCTTAGAAAATCGCTGTAAAAACCGATGGTTCGTCCCATGTAACGCCGCTTCTGGGTCGAGGTCGTACCAGCGCGCCAAATTAATAATCACGAACAACAAATCTCCCAACTCTTCCTGTTGGCGTTCTTTGCTTTCGTGCCGCAAAGCTTGATTAAACTCGTCAAGTTCCTCATGAAACTTATCCCAAACACCCTCGACATTTTCCCATTCAAACCCCACAGCAGCGGCTTTTTTAGAAATCTTCATTCCGGCCGTTAGCGGCGGTAACGTGCGAGCGTAACGAGTTAATTTCGAGGTCAGTGTCGGTTGAGTTTCCCCCTTTTCCTCAGCTTTGATTTTCTCCCAATTCTGTCGAACTTCCCCAGAAGTATTCGCTTCCACATCGGCGAAAACATGGGGGTGACGGCGAATCAGTTTTTCGGCGATGCCGTCTGCTACCTCTGCCAGGGTAAAATGACCGTATTCTCGGGCAATTTGCGCCTGTAAAACCACTTGTAACAGCAAATCCCCCAACTCTTCGGCGATCGCATCGCTGTCGCCACAACGAATCGCGTCTACCGCTTCGTAAGCTTCTTCGACGATGTAGGGAATCAGACTTTCTGGAGTTTGTTCCAAATCCCAGGGACATCCCCCATCGGGATCTCGCAGTTTGGCGACGACTTCGATGAGGCGTTGTAAGGCTTGTAACGTGGCGGTTTCGGGAGTCAGCGAGTCGGACATGAGGCAAAGAGCGATCGACAACTTCGCAGATCGTACCGCGATCGAGTCGGACTTGCCCTTGAATAGAATTTTGGTGTATGATACTCTGGTTGCACTGGGCGGTTAGCTCAGCGGTAGAGCGCCTGCCTTACAAGCAGGATGTCACTGGTTCGATCCCAGTACCGCCCATTTTTTCAACAATTAAGACCTACGCAGAAACTCGGCTTTTAACGAAAGTCCGTTGTTTCAGCGCAAAAATCAGAACGAAAACCCGGGTTTTTCGGCCCGCCAGTGGGTTGCTCCTGAACTAACTCACTTGATTGTCCACATCGGTTTTTTTCTTCTCGACCTCTTCAGATTTGGCTTGAATTTCCGCTTCCTCTTCTTCGATCTCTTCCTCTTCTTCTAACTGCGCCTGAATCGCCTTTTCCTCATCTTCCGCTTTTTGAATTTCCTCTTTTTCCGATTGCAACTGCAACGCTTCTTTTTCCTCCCGTTCTGCGGCTTGACGCTGAAGGGTTCCCTGTGGCGGTTGCAAGTTCTCTTCTTCCTTGGCTTGGGTCATCGCGGGGATTTGCGGTGGGTGTAACGGCGTATCTGTGACGTTCGGTCCCGTTCTAGCAATGCGATCGAGCTGTGCTTGATTCACCGGAGCCCCCGACAATCCCCCTTCTGGAGATAGTGTAGCGGATTTGAGTTCGTCGTTGAACGGACGCGACAGGCGTTTCGACCAAGTTCGCGGTCGGGGGGGAATTACAGAAGACCGACGTTTCGTAGGTTTGGCTTTCATAGCATCCGTCCTTGCGAAAAGAAATACGACTCGGTAAAGCTCTACTGTTATTTTAGTCGTTCCCTCAAATTGGGGGTTAATTCAATTGAATGAGGCTACCCTTCACCGTCACGATTCCTCCGGCTTGAATATCAATTCCCGACATCCCAATTGTGAGACTTCCCGATGGCGTCTTCAGTGTAATCTCACCAGGAGCGTCGAGGGTAATACTTTGCGAAGATTTGAGGGTAATACGCTTATCTCCATCGTCTAACGTCACCCTATGACCTCCTGAAGTTTTAATTTCGACCACCGTATCGCTATCGTTGAGGTGAATTTCGTGGCCGCCAGTGGTGGTTAAATGCACCCCGGCTTTACTCCCGTTTTTGTCCTCTTCCACAAATTGCAGTTGGTGGCCGCTGGTGGTTCTCAAGGTCCGCAACCGCACTTTTCCATCGACGACGGTATCGCTGACATCTTCCGGAGGAGCGTCTTGGCCGTTCCAGAGTCCGCCGAGAACGTAGGGCCGGTGAACGTCTCCATGTTCGAACGCCACCAACACCTCATCGTCCACTTCCGGAAGACAGTCGAGTCCTCGCTGTTTCCCGGCCCCTACGGACACGACCCGGGCCCACTGGCTTTCGTGGTCTTCGGTGAGGCTGGGGAATTTGACTTTGACGCGACCTAAGCCGTCGGGGTCTTGGTTGTTGGTGACGATACCGACGAGGGAGGTTTGTCCGGGGAGGAGCTGTTGGGGTGGGGAGAGGGTATCGAGGAGGGAACCGCTGCGCAAGCCTCGGACGCTGAATTCGGTTTGGTAAATCCGCTCGAAGTAGGTATGGCGGGTTTCGGTGATGTAATAGTCGCCGTCGTGTTTTCCCATGTCTTGGAGTTCGATGACGCGACCGGGACGGATTTCGGGGTTTCCTTCGGCTCTGGCGTCGGCGTAGACGAACTGACCGGAGAGTTCGTCGAATAAGGCTTGTGCCATGGTATCGGCTTCTTTGGCGCAGGAGACGGGGCGATCGACAATTCTTAAGGTCGGATTGTTCGGTTTTCCTTTAAATTGGGTACTGCTGGAACTTCCTTGTCCGTGGCCGGTTTCGGTTAAGAGTTTTTCTCCGGTGGCTTTGGAGACAATTGGCTTTTTGGTTTTGTAATCCCAGGCTCGAACTTCGACTTCTTTGACTTGTTCGGCACTGCTGACACGAACGCGAAAACTTTGAATGTCTTTCAACCATTTGAGTTGAAGTTTTTGGTCTTGTTTGGGTTTGCGAAAGTTGAGTTTTCCGTCGCTGACAAACAGTTCAAATCCCAATCTGGCGGCGCGTTCTCGCAAAAACTCCATGTTGGTTTGGTTTTGTTGAAATAGGTATTCGCAAGCGGTGCCGCTGTTGTCGATGTTTCCGAGTTGAATTCCGGCTTCTCCGGCGAGTTTTTTAACGATATCGCTATCGGTCATGTTTTGAAAGGAACGATTCCAGCGTCCGCGATGGAGGCGGTGGGATACGTCGTAACCGCGAATGACGATGGGGGCTTGCGATCGCTCGGTAAAATGGGTTTCAATGGCGGTGATTTCGCCGCTAAAAATGTAGCCTTCTTTTTCTTCGCTAAAGGCAGTGGATTCGGTGGTACTGGAGACGAATCCGATATCAATTTCTTTGCCGATTTCCATTAAGTCTTGATGTTTCCAAGCCTGCTCGTTTTCTCGTCCTGGGAAGTAATCGTTTTTAATTACTAAAACGAACATTGCTGGAACGTGCAAGCTTTCTTCTACGGTGACTTGAAGAATATCTTCTATTAAGTCTGGAGAGGCTTGGGAACCCCCGATTTTGAGTTTTACAAGAGCGCGATATGTGCCGTTTGACATGATTTTAATTTCCTTAAATTGGATGTTTTTATGCAATTTTTTTGGAGATTTAATCTATTTTATTTCCTTCTGAAAATCAAAGGTAATAATACAGTAACAGAAAGTATTGGATGTATAGGATTTTTCGCCGGGTGCATCTCACTTTTGTGAAAATATTAGTTTGAGGTAATTTGAGGGAGGTTGGGCGGCGCGATCGCGAAACCCAACCACAGCTCAATTCATGACTGAGGCTGCGATCTGATAAATTTACATTTTTGAGATGCACCCTTTTCGCAATTGTAAAATCCAATTAAATTTTGCATTTTTATCGCAACTTCCTTCTTACACCGTCAGTCATTTATGAATTTTTTTGGTTTTATTAATAATTCTCGATTTGGTTGATAATAGCATCCTGTGGACTGCGATTTAAGCGGTCGGGAACTGTATCCGAATTTCGTAATTTTTGGGGGATGCTCCGACCGGAATTTACGGACATTCCGGTGTTTTCTTCGGGTTCGTCGGCTTCTTTTAAGGTCAGGCTATCAATTTTGGCGCGAACGGGAGTTCCATCGGGTAAAAACAGGGTTAGCTTGTAGTTTAATTGTTCGATAAAGCAGCGACGTAAATAAACGCGATCGCCCCAAACAAAGGTATAAATCGGAGGTCTTTGAGTTCCCGGGGCAAATTCAACTGCTTTTTTCAGCGGATTGATATATTTTGAAACAACGCTTCCTCCCGCTTCGTAGGTATCAAAAATAATATTGCTAACGGTTAAAGTGACGGGGTTAATGTTAGAAAAGCTGGTTTTAGATTTACCCGAACTTTCGCTTCTCGCCCCCGGATTGTCGGCAATTTCCATCGTCATGTCGAAACTGAGTTCGTTGGGATTGAACATAAATTGGATTTCCGGAACGGCGTCGTTGGGGATAAGTTTGGCTTTTTGAAGTTGCGACATGGTTTTGAATCCTCTTGGATGTTTTGTCAATTTTATTTAATATAAATTATTATAATTTTTGTGAACGTCCGAGCCGATTTTGCAAGGCTTCCAAACGAAGATATAATAAATGATAGACTTCGCGAGCGAGACTGTCGAGTTTGCGGTTAGAGAGCGCGATCGAAATCGGCGGATCGAGTTTGGCGTTGAGGTTTTTGGTGGATTTTCCAGTTGGGGGGGTGGCGGGAAGGCGATCGATCGAATCGAGCCAAGGCGAAACTCCCGAAATGGTAAAATTTTGACGTTCTCGCTCCCATTCTAATTGTTGTCGGATCGATATGTAAATTTGTCGAGCCAAGCGGTTGAATTCGGCTTCGGAAATGGTATTTTTTTCGCCTTTGATTTCGGGTTCGATCGATTTCGGCGAAACCAGTTGTGTCACGGGAGCGTCGGTTTCGGGAATGGCGATTGCATCCCCAGTAGTTGACGGTTGGCTGGTTTGAGTTGGGGGTTCAGCGAGGGGTTCGCCACCCATTAAGTCGTCTAAATTTTCCCATCCTCGAGATACGGAACTTTGAGCGGTTGGAGTTACAACGCCGACAAGTTCTTCTAAATTTTGCCAACTTTCTGGCGGTTGAGGAAGCGGTTGTGGTGAGGTTTTTTGGGGAGTTTTTGGGGTAAGATACTCTTCGAGTAACGGTGACAGTTGCAGTTGGGAGCGATCGATTAAAGGTTGGATGACGGTTAAGGATCGATCGATGGTTTTGGATTCTTGGGTTTCTGGCTTTTCTGGGATTGAAGGCGTCTCAGGTTTTGGAGAAATCTGAGTTTCAACTTCGGGAGTTTTAGGTATTTGTCGAATCGGAGTTTCCGTTTCAGGAGTTTCGGTTTCGCGAGATTCGGGTTTTGGCTGAATTCGAGATTCAGTTTCGCGAGATTCCGGTTTCGGTTGAATTCGAGATTTGGGAGATTCAGTTTCAGGAGTTTCCGGTTTCGGTTGAATCGGAGTTTCGGTTTCGCGAGATTCGGTTTTGTGAGATTCCGGCACTGGTCGTGTAAAGTGGGAGATATAATCTCCTCGAAAATTACCCATGAAT